>RZYB01000119.1 GCA_009930495.1 Deltaproteobacteria bacterium | reverse complement strand
CGAGGCCTCGGCCTTGACCCGTACCCTGGCCTCCTCTTCCTGACGAACCAGATTGACGCCGATTTCCATCAGATCGCGGATAATGGATTCCACGTCCCGGCCCACGTAGCCGACCTCGGTGAACTTGGTCGCCTCGACCTTGATGAAGGGCGAGCCGGCCAACTTGGCCAGACGACGGGCGATCTCGGTCTTACCCACGCCCGTGGGCCCGATCATGAGAATGTTCTTGGGCGCGATTTCCTCGGCCAGTTCCGGATCGAGCTGGCGCCGCCGCCAACGGTTGCGCAGGGCAATGGCCACCATGCGCTTGGCCTGGGTTTGACCGACGATGTATTTGTCCAGCTCGGACACGATTTCACGGGGGGTGAGGGTATTCATCAGGCGTTCCTGGTCACGGTTTCAAAAACGATATGATCGTTGGTGTAAACGCAGATCTCGGCCGCGATGGCCATGGACTTGCGCACGATCTCCTCGGCCGGCAGATCGGTGTTGCGGCGCAGGGCCCTGGCCGCGGACAGGGCGTACGCCCCGCCCGAGCCGATGGCGGCCACGCCGTCGTCGGGTTCAATGACATCGCCGGTGCCACTGAGCATGAGAATGGTCTCGGTGTCGGCCACGAGCAACATGGCTTCAAGCCGCCGCAGATATTTGTCGCTGCGCCAGTCCTTGGCCAGCTCGACACTGGCCCGGACAAGGTTGCCGCCAAATTCTTCAAGCTTTGCTTCAAATTTTTCAAAAAGGGTGAAGGCGTCGGCCGTGGACCCGGCAAAGCCGCAGATGATCCGGTCCCGATACAGCCGGCGCACCTTGCGGGCGCCATGCTTGATGGCGATGGCTTGGCCCAGGGTGACCTGGCCGTCACCGGCGATGGCCACGCCGTTGTCGTCCTTGACGGCCAGAATTGTTGTTCCGCGCATTTCCTGCATGTTGGTATCCTTGGTTAGCGCCCTTGGGCGCATGTGAACGAAAGCCTAAAAGATGACCACTGCCGTCCCCTTGTCAAGGGATGCCCGGGCCGCCCGCGCCATCGACGGGCCTTTTGTCCAATCTTGACGGAAGGTCGTGGGCAAGGCATTGTTCCCGGATGCAAAACGCCGCCGATGATCCGGATTATCCGATATTTACCAGCCCCTCCGGGAGAGGGGCCACGGCGTAGCGTCAAGCGCGAAACAGGTTCGATTGCCGTGGACACCTCAGGTGCCACGGCTTTTTCATTTTCATGCCACGGGAGGACGCCCATGCTTTACGATGTCTCGAACGAGACCATGCCTCGGGAGGAACTGGAAGGGCTGCAACTGCGCCGGCTCAAATCCATGGTCGAACGGGTCTATTACAATGTCCCGTTCTATCAGAAAAAATTTGACGAGATCGGCATCAGGCCCGACCAGATCCGCTCCCTGGACGACCTGAAATACCTGCCGTTCACCGAAAAGCAGGACCTGCGCAACAATTATCCCTTCGGTCTTTTCGCCGTGCCCCGGGACAATGTCGTGCGCGTGCATGCCTCGTCCGGCACCACGGGCAAGGCCACGGTGGTCGGCTACACCCAGCGCGACGTGAATACCTGGGCCGAGCTCATGGCCCGTTCGCTCGTGTGCGCCGGCGCCAGCCGCCGCGATATCGTCCACAACGCCTACGGCTACGGCCTGTTCACCGGCGGCCTGGGCATGCATTACGGCGTGGAACGCCTGGGCGCGACCATCCTGCCCATTTCCGGCGGCGGCACCAGACGCCAGGTCATGCTCATGCGCGACTTCGGCTCGACCATCATCTGCAGCACCCCGTCCTATGCCCTCTTTTTGTACGAGGCCATTCTAGAAGCCGGCATCAGCATCGAGGATCTCAAGCTGCATACCGGCATCTTCGGGGCCGAGCCCTGGAGCGAAAAAATGCGTTGCGAAATCGAGGACAAGTTGCGCATCAAGGCCCTGGATATTTATGGCCTGTCCGAAATCATGGGTCCGGGCGTGGGCATGGAGTGTTGCGACGTCCAGGACGGCCTGCACATCTGGGAAGACCATTTCCTGGTCGAAATCATCGACCCGGAAACAGGCGAACAACTGCCCATGGGCGAAACCGGCGAACTGGTCATCACCACCATCACCAAGGAAGCCCAACCCCTGGTCCGCTATCGCACCCGCGACATCACGCGCATCAATCCCATTCCGTGCAAATGCGGCCGGACACATCGCCGCATCAGCCGCATCCAGGGCCGCAGCGACGACATGCTCATCATCCGGGGCGTCAATGTCTTCCCGCAGCAAATCGAGACCATTCTGCTTGAAACCCAGGGCGTGGCCCCGCACTATCAGCTCATTCTGACCCGCAAGGGCAGTCTGGACATGCTGGAAGTCAAGGTCGAGGTGGATGAAAAGCTCTTCTCCGACGAAATCAAGCATTTACAGCGTATCGAAGCCAAGATACAAAAGAATATCAAAGAATTCCTGGGCGTCACCGCCAAGGTGACCCTGTCCGAACCACGAAGCATCGAACGTTTCGAGGGCAAGGCCAAGCGCATCATCGACCAGCGCAACTCGTAAAACCGGGCAGGCGCGACCCCCCGCGCCCCCATCCCAGACCGGGAGGAACCATGAAAGTTGAACAGATCTCCGTCTTTCTGGAAAATAGAGCCGGCCGATTGGCCGAGGTGACCAAGACCCTGGCCGAAAACAACATCAACATCCGCGCCCTGTCCCTGGCCGACACCTCGGATTTCGGCATCCTGCGCCTCATCGTCACGGACAACGAAAAAGCCAAGGAAGCCCTCAAGGCCAAGGGCTTCACCGTGGGCAGAACCAGCGTCGTGGCCGCCGAAATCGGCGATCATCCCGGCGGCCTGCATACCATTCTGGACATGCTCACCAGCGGCGGCGTCAACGTGGAATACATGTACGCCTTCGTCACCCAGAGCGGTCACAACGCCATCCTCATTTTCCGTTTCGACCGCACGGATCAGGCCATCGAAGTCCTTCAAAAAAACAATGTCCGCATTCTCAGCGGACAGGAACTCTACTCGCTCTAGCATCGATGGGGGCAGTCCAGAGCCTGCCCCCATCGCCTCGACTCTCAGCCCAGGCGGGACAAACCCATGCGCGTGAATCCCCGGGCCATGTCTCGCGGCAGGGGCAGCTCCTGGTCCAGCCCCAGAAACACGCACATCTTGCCCAGTTCCCGGGCCACCCGGTCGGCCTGTTTGCCGCGCCAATCCCAGGATCTGGTCCGGCCCAATGCAGACGCCACGTCCAAAATCCGTTTGGCCCGGGCAACTGTCGTGTGATCGCGCAGGACCCGCCGGCGCCCGGCCTCGGCCATGCGCCGCAGGCGGTCGGGGTCGGCCAGAAGCTCGCGGCAAACGCGGACCGCGTCCTGGACGTTACCGCGTTCGTAGACGGCAATTTCCTCGCCAGCCCGGAATAATTCGTCAAAACCATTGGCGATTGATTCCGTGACCACCAACGCGCCGCAGCCGGCGCCCTCGAAAATCCGAAAATTGGCCTCTCCCACGGCGCTTTGGTTGAGCACGATCTGACTACGGCCATAGATCGGATAGTAATTTCCGGCACGGACAACCACGGGGACCCCGACACGGACGGCGCCGAGAAAATCCTTGCGCCGCCGATTGATGGAACCGGTCACGGTCCCGACAAAACTCACCGGAATATCCCGCTCCACGCCGCCGTCGCCGACGCCGGATGGGTCGAAAAACAGCGGCAGCCATTCCGCCCGGCGCGGCAGCCCCGCCTGCTCGAAAAGCGGGACATAGTCCTTTTGGGCCAAGAACATGTGATCAAAACTGATCGACCAGGGCACATGCCAGGGATTGCAATACTGATCGATGGAATAGCCGATGGTCACGCATGGCAAAAGCTCCAGGCCCAGCACCGACGGCGGTCGACAGCCATCGGCCCACAGCGCCAAATCCGGCCAGAAGTCACGCGTCCGCAAGAGCTCGAACAAATTCCGGGCCGTGAGCGGCGCGTCCAGGACCACATCGCAGTCCCGGCCGGGACCGATGCTCAGCACGTCATGGCCGAGCTTTCGGAATACCCGCGTGAAGTATGAAGCCTCGATATTGAGAATACGCATCCGCCCCGCCTAGAGCATGTCCGCCATTTGCCCAAAAAAATCGTTCCGCTCGAAGTCCGGTCCGTGGGCGGCCTCCAAGCGGTCCAGACTGGCCAAAAAGGCGTCCCACCCGTGTATTTCCTCGATCTTGCGCGTGTTGTGAAAAATCTTGAACCGCGTCCCCAACGGGCACTTGGTCAAATTGATCTCGAAACTGCGACCAGGGGTGTACACCGTCCAGTAGGCGGACCAAACAGTGCGGTCTCCCTCGGTTTTTTTGTACTTCTCGAAATACGCCTCGAAAATGTCCTGAATGCGCGCCTTGTCCATGAGTGGTCCTCCCGTCGGCATCATGCCCTGATTCGTCCGATATTCCAACGCGAAATGTTGTTGCCCTTTGACCCCTGCCGTCATCATTGGTAGGACCAATTTTCACGGAGGACAAGAGTGGAAACCCGACAGACGCGACTCTACGAAAGCATTTCCAGCCGCATCCGCGATTTGGTCGCGCGCACCAACCTACGCCCTGGCGACAGGCTGCCGCCTGAACGGCACCTGGCCGATCTTTTTCAAGTTTCGCGCAATTCCGTGCGCGAGGCCATAAAAAGCCTCGAACAGCAGGGAATCCTCATCAGCAAGGCCGGCTCGGGCACGTTCATCGCCGACCAAAGCGCATCCAGCCTGTCATCGGCCCTGGAACGGGTTTTCATCCGGGAACGGCATCGTCTGGCGGATATTTTCGAACTGCGTCTCGTTCTGGAGCCGCAGATCGCCTTTCTCGCGGCCCAACGCATCACGGACGAGGAGTGCGACCGCCTCGACGCGATGATCGGCCACCAGGAACGGGCCCTGGCCGAAAACGCGGCCTACCAGGAGCACGACCTGGCCTTCCATGATTTCATCGCCGCCTGCACCGGCAACGAGGCCATTGCCCAACTCATGGAAAAACTTCAGGACATGCTGACCGAAAGTCGGGACGAAGCCCTGCGTTCGACCCGCCGCGAACGGGAATCCCTTGTGGGACATCGCCAAATCCGTCAGGCATTGCGCGACCGCGACCCCAAACGCGCCCGAAGGGCAATGACCAGCCATCTTCAGCAAACACGACATTGTCTATTCACCAACAAAGGAGGCACGGATGAATGACGTAAAAAAAACGGCTCGGGAACTGATGACCGGATTTTGCCGGGTCTGCCCGGTCTGCAACGGCAAGGCCTGTGCCGGGGAAGTACCGGGCATGGGCGGTCTGGGCACGGGCTCGGCCTTCATGGCCAATGTCACGGCCCTGGCCAGACGGACCTTCAACATGCGTCTCATGCATGGCGTGACCGAGCCGGAAACCCGGACGTCGGTCTTGGGCATTGATTTGGCCCTGCCGGTCATGGCCGCGCCCATTGGCGGCGTGTCCTTCAACATGGGCGGCAAGCGGAGCGAGGAAGAATACATCACCGCCATTATCGACGGCTGTCAAAAAAGTGGCATCATCGGCTGTACTGGTGACGGCGTGCCCCCGTTCATCCACGAGGCCGGATTCGCGGCCATCACCGCCGCCAAGGGTCATGGCATCCCCTTCATCAAGCCATGGGAAGACGCGGAACTGTATGAAAAATTGGCGAAAGCGCGGGACTGTGGGGCCGTGGCCATCGGCATGGACATCGACGCCGCCGGACTGATCACCCTGCGCAAGATGGGCCGCCCGGTTTCGCCCAAGCCCTTGGAAACCATGCGGGAGATTGTCGCCCGGACCGGCACCAAGTTCATCATCAAGGGCATCATGACCCTGGAAGACGCGGAGCTGGCCCTCGAAGCGGGAGCCGACGCCATTGTCGTTTCCAACCACGGCGGTCGGGTCTTGGACCACACTCCGGGAACGGCCGATGTCCTGCCGGGCATTGCCCGGCACATGAAGGGGCGCTTGGCCATTCTGGTCGATGGCGGCATCCGGACCGGCGGCGATGTTCTGAAAATGCTGGCCCTGGGCGCGGACGCAGTGCTCATTGGACGACCGTTCAGTATCGCGGCCATGGGTGGATTGACGGAAGGCGTCGAGAAATACGTGCAGACCCTGCGCACGGAGCTGGCCCAGGCCATGGTCATGACCGGTACCGCCTCGGTGGCCAGCGTTTCCGCGTCCATTCTATACCGCGCGGACTAAAAACCGCTTGCGGGAAACCGCGAACAGAATGCCCATGACCGGCGCCCGGACGCACGGCGTACCTCGCCGGAACACGCGCGGACGCGAACCCGAATGGCCCTGGCCTGCAAACGAAAACGGGTTGGAAAACCAACCCGTTTTTTTTAGTCCATGTATTTCACGCCGGTTTCATACACGGGCAGCCCCCGTTCAGGCAGCTCCTTGCTCCAGCAGACAGCGGCGGCGTGGCGCTCGAAGGCATGGTCATACGATCCGTCCGGGGAATATCCCTCCAGGGACAGATTCAGCTTCGCCCCTTCGGGGATGGGCGCGCGCGTTTTCAGGCAAACGCCGCCTTCGCAGTAGTTCACCACTCTGGCGTAATGCGTCTGGAGCTGTCCTTCATAGGTGAAACGGACAGGAACAAGGCACTGTTTACGCTGGGTTCCCCTTTTGTTGGCAGTCATGTGAGTCCTCCTTGAATACGGGTTTCGTGCTCGTGGCGGTATTGCTCCACATAGCGAGCTTGCCGTCAAGAAGCAAATTCCCCGCCACGTCCGCACGAGACCCAAAAAAAAGCGCCCCGGAGGGCGCGTTCGAGATTTCGGAAAAAAATTCTCAGACCTTGAATTTGAGCACGAGCTGTTCCAACGCCTGGGACAGCAGGGACAGATTCTCCGAATTTTGTTTCAGCTCCGTGCTGCTGGCCGAAATGCTCTTGGAAGCCTCGCTGACCTTGATGATGTCCTTGGCGATATCGCCCGTGACCACCGAAGCCTGGGATACATTTTCGTTGACTTCCTGGATACCCAGGGACGCCTGGCCCACGTTTTCCGCGATATCGCGCGTGGTGATGGACTGTTCGTCCACCGCCGCCGCCACCGTGGACACGAAGGTGCTGACCTCCTCGATGACGGACATGACCTGGCCGATTTCGGCGATGGTCGCGGCCGTGGAGTCCTGGATGCCCTGGATGCGCGTCCTGATCTCGTCCGTGGCGCTGGCTGTTTGGTTCGCCAATTCCTTGATTTCATTGGCAACAACCGCGAATCCGCGTCCGGCCTCGCCGGCCCGGGCGGCTTCGATGGTCGCGTTCAGGGCCAGGAGGTTGGTCTGGGAGGAAATGGCGGTGATGGTTTCCGTGACCTTGCTGATCTCCCTGGCGGCTTCGCCCAGCCTGTCCACGCGCCGAGAAGCCGAAGCAGCCGCTGTCACGGCTTTTTGGCTAACCTGGCGGGCCTGCTCGGTGCTGGTCGTGATTTCGTGGAAGGTCGTATTCATCTCCTCGGTGGCCGTGGCCACGGTACTGACATTGATGGACGCCTGTTCCATGGCGGCCGCGACATTGTTCATATTGACGTTCATTTCCTCGGAGGCGGCGGCCACGGTGTTCGATTTTCCGGCAAGTTCGTCGGCGCTGACCAAAAGATTGTCGGACATGCTTTCCAGCGTCGCGGCGGACCCGAGCAACACCTTGGCCCGCTCGGCGATATCGGCGACAATGGTTCGCAGGCTGCCGGACATTCTGTTCAGATGGTGTTGCATGACACCGAGTTCATCGGAGCGGGTGACATCGAGCTGGCCGGTCATGTCACCCGTGGCCAAGCGCTCCAAAAACCCGCCGGCGACCTGGAGGGGAGCGAGGATGTTGGATTTGATCAACAGAAAACTCAGGCCGCCAAGAACGCCCAAAATAACCAGCGTCCAGCCCGTGACGTGCAGGGCAGCGGAGCGGACGGCCATGTTGGTTTCTTCCAGGGAGGAAATGATCTCGAAGGCGCCGTGCACCTCGCCCACCTTCCAGCCCTCCATGACGCCACCGGTGGGGTCCTGTTTTCCCTTGGGATCGCCATGACAGAACATGCAGTCCTCGGTCAGGCGGATGGGCTTGAAATACAGGATGCGGTCCTTTTCGACGATGACCTTCTCGCCCATGTCGCTGGTGGCGAACTCCGCCAATACTGTTTTTTCCAGGGCGTTGGGTGTGTTTTCCGGATTGCGCGGACTTTCCTTGGGCACGCGGAACTCGTATCCGGCCTCGGCGGCCTTGGCCGCGGCCGTCCGCATGGCCGTGACGATGGGCACGGCCTCGATGAGACGTTCCGGATTTTCCCGTAAACTCTCGAAACTTTGCAAAACACCCAGCGTATGCTTGTGGGCCATGTTTTCGCGCACGGATTCAGCCATCATGACCACGGACCGGCTTTCCTTGATGCGGCTGGTCAGGGCCGATTCCCGGATATCGGTGATATGCAGGTACGCCATGATCACGGCCAGGAGGGCCGGGCCAACGATCACGACAAGCATGACCTTCCACGTCAGACTCAATTTTTTCCACATGGTTCCTCCGCGCGTCTGTCCAGCAAGACATGAATCAAAAAACCGACAGGTTACAAGGTATTCAATCCACGACTTTCGGGCAAGCAAATAGTGAATCGTCGTAACCGATCACAGGGTCGCAATTCCGTTAGTTCGTCCAATCCAGGTCAGGTCAGGACCTTGATTATAAAACCAAGCTCTCATGGCCTCGACCAGAA
>RZYB01000118.1 GCA_009930495.1 Deltaproteobacteria bacterium | reverse complement strand
TGAAACGCTTCGATCAAGAATAGGCGTTTATCTATAAAAGATTGGCCCACCTATCAAGGAAGCACGCGGGTGGCAACAGCGCTTGGCAGGGGGATTTGATTGTGGGATTGTCTGGCGGGGACTTCGTGGGTATGCCTGGAATAAATCCCAAGGAGGTGATATGTACGCGTGGTTCGTGGAACAAAATCCAATCATGCAGGCCTTGCTGGCCACATGCTTCACGTGGTTGTTGACGGCTTTGGGCGCGGGCCTTGTTTTTTTCTTTAAGGAAATCAATCGAAAGGTTTTGGATGGCATGCTCGGTTTTGCGGCCGGAGTCATGATTGCCGCCAGCTTTTGGTCCCTGCTTGCCCCGGCCATCGAAATGGCCGAAAGCCTTGGGCACCAAGCCTGGCTGACCGCCGCCATCGGTTTTTTGTCAGGTGGTGCCTTTTTGTGGTTGGTGGATGAGTTTTTGCCTCATTTGCATTTGGGCTTTCCCATGTCCGAAGCCGAGGGTGTCAAAACAAGTTGGCATCGCAGCATGCTGTTGGTTTTGGCCATTACCCTGCATAATATCCCGGAAGGGCTGGCCGTTGGCGTGGCCTTTGGCGCCCTGGTCGCGCATCTGCCATCGGCCGACATGGCTGGAGCCGTGGCCCTGGCCCTGGGTATTGGCCTCCAGAATTTTCCCGAGGGCGCGGCCGTGTCCGTGCCGTTGCGGCGGGAAGGTTTTTCGCGTTTGAAAAGTTTTTGGTTCGGGCAGCTGTCCGGAGTGGTCGAGCCCGTGGCCGGTGTGCTTGGGGCCGTGGCCGTGATCACCATGCGGCCGATTTTGCCTTATGCGTTGGCTTTCGCCGCAGGGGCCATGATCTATGTCGTGGTGGAAGAGCTCATTCCTGAATCGCAGCTGGAAAAAAACACGGATATCGCGACCATCGGCACGATGCTTGGATTCGCGACAATGATGGTCTTGGATGTTGGTTTGGGGTAATTAGGAAAAAATATCGATAATCCCTTGCCAAGGGCTTCGGACGCATTACTATGCAAAAATTGGTTGAGGACGGTCGTTTTCGCTTTCGAATAACCCACATGATTTCCGCCAAGGCGAGGAGGTTCTTATGGTGAACATGGATTATCCCGGACCGTGTTTTTCTTGCTCGGCCATTGAAGGGTGCGCCACCGAAGAAGCAAAAAAACTCGCGGTGAAAGGCTACTGCAAAGGTATCGAACGTGAACTCAACGCCTGGAAGGCGACACTTTATGACGTGATGGTCGGCTTTCTCGACCTTGGCGACAAAGACCGGGGTGCCCTTGTGGACGCCGTGGCCGAAATCAAGGCCTTGGTGCGGGACATCGAGGCCAAGACCGCGCAGCTTGAAGCGGAATGTCCGTTGGAAATGGAGCCCGTGGAGAAGGAATTGGGTGACAAGCTGGGCCGTTTGCGGGTGCACTACACCAAGGCCATGGAAGTCATGGGCGCGGGATCGTTCGGAGGCTGAGCATTCCTCCTGCGGCATAATTACGTGACAAACAAAATCGCCCGCCGGGAAACCGGAGGGCGATTTTGTTTTGGGGCCGAGGCCCCGTGGTGACGAGAAGCGCGTTCCAAGGGCCAGCTTGACCGCGCCCCGCGCCAACCACGCGCGATAGTTAGCATAACTGCTAGCACGCGAAAAATGAAAAAGAAAAGCAAAATATATGTAAGACAAAGAAGATCATTTTTGTAGGACAACGTCTCGTGGCCAGAAATGATGGATGTGTGCTTTGAATCAGTATGGCAAAGAAAAATATTGAGGAAACGGGCTTTGGCGTAGTGTGAAACATACATGGCGGGTTGTAATGTTTCCGAACCCGCCATGCATCCAGACGTGGTCTAGCCGAGACTGACCAGTTCGATTTCGAAGGTCAGGGTGAAACCAGCCAGGGGATGGTTGGCGTCCAGGGTGGCTTCGTTGTCGTCAACCTCCACGATGAGGGCCGGAATTTCGTTGCCCTCGGGAGAACGCAGAATGAGCTGCTCGCCAACCGTGGTCGGAATTTCCGGCGGGAAGGAGGAGCGCGGGACACGAATGACCATCTCCTCGTTATGCGGCCCGTAGGCCTCTTCCTCGGGAATGGTCACCGTGACGGTCTGGCCAAGCTCCATGTCCATGATGGCCTTCTCGAAGCCAGGGATGACCATGCCCTGACCAAGGACGACCTTGAGCGGCTCACGGTCCCGGGAGGAGTCGAACTGCGTGCCGTCGTCCAGGGTACCGGTATAATGGACCAGGACCGTGGTTCCTGCTGTGAATGTCATGCTGTATCCTGTGTTAAAAGGTTGATATGTCATGGTTTGTTTTCAAGTTCGGTCAACCAGAGTTCCAGTGTGTTGGGCTGGCCGGGTTGGTGATCGTCCGGATAGAGCAGGGCGGACATGTAGAACACGCTGCCGATATCCAGGCTTTGCCGGGCGCTTTGGGCGAATGTGTTCAGCCGGTGCTCGATCCTGGACTTGGCTTCCGGAGGCAGGTCGTTCAGATGCGGGGCCGCGTTGGTGGCCAGATTGGCCAGAAGTTCGGCCTTGGCCCGCATGCCGTCACGGTAGGCGGCCTCGTCGCCGGCGTCGTGCAGACGGTTTTGGGCGGAGATTTCGATTTCGGAAACATGTCGGATTTGTTCACGTAGAAAATTCAGAAATGCTCGCATGCGGATCTCCTGGGTTTTGCAGGCAAAGTTGGAGCCGGGAGTCCAGGGGGAAGATGATGCCCTGGCCGTGCTGGTCATAATAACGGCGTTGTTTGCGTCGGAAATGGCGTATTTGGGACAAATTGGAACTGCCGATGGGATCGCATTCCAGCACGGGGGAATGCAGTGGATTTTCGAGCAGATCCATGACCAGGATCTGGGCGAAACCGATGGATTCGTGGATCAGGGCTTCCTTGCGGGCAAAGGGCAAGAGCCCCCGGAAGAGCCGCAGCGACCGCTTGTAGGCCCGGTCTTCGACCAGATGCAGGCTTTGCTTGAAAATATGTTTTTTGATGTGGAATGGCAGGCGTCGCTGGCCAATGGTTGAAACCAGGGTCTGGTCCTCATTGGGGTGCGGGGTGCGGAAAATCCGCGAGGCCTGCTTGCGCGGCCAGTCCACCTGCAGATCGGCCAGCATTTCGACGTAGGTATGGGCAAATTTGCCTCGGCCGGCTGAAAAACCGAGCATGTTCGGAACCAGATAATTGTGCGCGATGACATCGGCGGCCAAGTGGCTCAGATAGCCATAGGCATAGGCCCGCACGCCAGGAGTTTCAGCCTGGCGCAGAAGTTTTCTGCCCGTGTCCCAGTTGTGGGAATGGGTTGGCGTGAATTTGCAGCCCTTGCCAATGAAAATGTCGGCCGAGAGGCAGCCGTAGAGAAAATGCTCCGGATGGGCCAGGAGCAACGCGCTCAGGATTGGTCCCAGTTCGTGCAGATGGCTCAGGACATGATTGCCAATGGCCATGTGCACGCCCGGCCCCCAGGCCAGGGCCGGGGCCGGGAGGAGAACAAGGACCAGAATCAGGACGACGGGCATGCGCGCCTCGCGAGGTCCGGCGCGACGATACGCCGGGCTAATTTTTTTCCCGGGTAGTGTGGAAGGTGATGTCCGGCCATTGCTCCATGATGTATTCCAGGCGCCACGCGCTGTCCACCAGCAGGGCCAGGTTGCCTTCGGAATCCATGGCCAGGGAGGAGAGCAGGTCTTTTTGGAAGCGATCCAGCAGGGATTTGTCACCGCAGTCCACCCATCGGGCGGCGGACAGGTTGACCGGCTGGTAAATGGCGTCCACGGCGTATTCGTCCTTGAGGCGGGATATGATGACGTCGAATTGCAAAACGCCGACAGCACCCAGAATGTAGTCGTTGCCCAGGAGGGGCCTGAAGACTTGCACCGCCCCTTCCTCGGCGAGTTGCAGCAGTCCTTTTTGCAGTTGCTTGGCCTTGAGGGGGCTTTTCAGGATGACCTTGCGGAAATGCTCGGGCGCGAAGTTGGGGATGCCGGTGAATTTCAGCTCTTCCTTTTGGGAAAAGGTGTCGCCAATGCGGATGGTGCCGTGGTTATGCAGGCCGATGATGTCTCCGGCATAGGCTTCCTCGACGCCGGTGCGGTCCTGGGCCATGAAGATGGTCGCGTTGCTGATCTGCACATCCTTGTCGAGGCGGTGGTGACGAATTTTCATGCCCTTGGTGTATTTGCCGGAGCAGATGCGCAGGAAGGCGATACGGTCGCGATGGGCCTTGTCCATGTTTGCCTGGATTTTGAAGACCACGCCGGAAAATTCCTCCTCGAAGGGCGAAACCTCGCGGGTCACCGTCTGGCGTGGTTTGGGGCAGGGGGCCAGCTCGACAAAGGTGTCGAGCATTTCCTGGACTCCGAAATTATTGATGGCACTGCCAAAAAAAACCGGGGTTTGTTCGCCGGCCAGGTAGCGTTCCACGGAAAAAGGGTTGCCCGCGCCTTCCAGGAGTTCCAGATCCCGGCGCAGGTCGTCGGCCTGCAGGCCAAGCAGCTCATCCAATTTGGGGTCGTTGACATCGTTGATGACCACGCCCTGCTGGATGCGTCCGCCGTGGGTGGCCGAGAACAGGTGGATTTGTTTCTTATATATGGAATAGGTGCCCTTGAATCCCTTGCCCATGCCGATGGGCCAGCTCAAGGGCGCGCATTCGATATTGAGGTGGTCCTCGATGTCGGCCAGGACATCCAGTGGCTCCAGACCGTCGCGGTCGAGCTTGTTGATGAAGGTCATGATGGGGGTGTCGCGCATGCGGCAGACCTCCATCAATTTTTTGGTCTGGGCCTCGACGCCCTTGGCCGAGTCGATGACCAGGAGGGCCGAGTCCACCGCGGTCAGCACTCGATAGGTGTCCTCGGAAAAGTCTTCGTGACCCGGCGTGTCCAGGAGATTGATGTCATAGCCATTGTATTCGAATTTCATGACCGAGGTGGTCACGGAGATGCCGCGCTCCTGCTCCATCTTCATCCAGTCCGAGGTGGCGTGGCGGGTCGCTTTGCGCGATTTGACCGTGCCGGCCATGGTGATGGCGCCGCCAAAGAGGAGGAGCTTTTCGGTCAGGGTTGTCTTGCCCGCGTCCGGATGGCTGATGATGCCGAAGGTCCGGCGTTTTTCGACATTGTGGCGTATTTCTTTTTCAAGAGGGGTCATGGCGTGCTCCGAGATCAAGTAGCCCGGTTTCTGGGCCCCAGTGGGACTAGGCATGTTCAACCAAACAGTCAACCCGGACAAATTGTCGTTTCTGGTCTGATCCTCCTTGACCCTATGCTTCCGTTTGGTATGGTTCCAGGAAAATCGTGTATGATCTTGAAACCATACCATGGAGGTACATTATGGAATACGTTGAAAAGGATTTGCCGGTTCGCTTGCACGATGGAGAGATGCTGACCCTGAACAATGGCACGGTGGTTCGTTGGGAAAGCAACGGCGAGGCCAAGGCCGTGTTTGTTGGTGACGGTTTCGAAGCTGTTTCGGAATTGTTTCCGGGTCAGGATCACACCCTGGACGCGGGAGGACTGACCCTGACCATGACCGCGTTTTTCGAGGACGCTTTGGAAGTGAAAAGAGCCTAGCGTCTTTTCGATGCGTGTGTTGTCGTATTCACATGCGCAAAAGACCAGGTCGTGGATTTTGTCGTGGGCTTTTGCGCATGTGGTGGATGTGTGTTCGAGCGATGGAGGAAAGTGTGTCATTTTGACATTTTGAGCGGGGCTTGATTGTCCCTATTTGGGACAATCCCGTGGGGAAGTGCATCCGCTGTTGTTGCTTCAAACCGGGATGATTTTTACAAATTTGGCTTTGGTGTATTAAATTCAGTATATTGAAGGGTAACGTCGATTTTTTTGAAAGGCTGCTTCTGGATGGTCTTGATTTTGCTTACGCCGTAAAAGTATGCCATTTTTGACATAGATCTGAAATGAAGTAGGTCTGCTCGTGCGTTCCCGATGAAATTGGAATGAGTGAACACGCGCGAGCGTGCCGTCGCGGTGACGGTTGTGTAAAGTTCAATATGCCAGAAATGGCATATTTTGTGATTAGTAATGTCAAATACGATATGTTGGGTTTTTCATGAAAGCCATCCCTGTTGAAGATGCTGTTGGAACCGTACTTTGCCATGACATCACCCGTATCGTGCCGGGCGAGACCAAGGGTCCTGCTTTTCGTCGCGGCCACGTCGTTGGTCCGGATGACATCCAGCTCCTGCTCGATATCGGCAAGGCCCATCTTTATGTTTTCGACCCTCGCGATGGATACGTCCACGAGGACGAATGCGCCCTGCGGCTGGCCCGTGCCGCGGCGGGGCAGGGGTTGACCATCAGCTCGCCGAGCGAGGGCAAGTCCACGCTGACCGCGGCCATTGACGGCGTGCTCAAGATCGATGTGCAAGGGCTTTTTCGCCTTAATTCCATTACCGATGTAACGTTCGGGACCATCCATACCGGGCAATTCGTGAAGACGGGACGCGTCGTGGCCGGAACACGGGTCATCCCCCTGGCCGCGCCCGAGGAATTGCTCCAGGAAGCCGAGGCCGTGTGTCGCGAACACGCGCCGCTTATTGAAGTGCTCCCGCTCAAGCCGGCCAAGGTTGGCGTCGTGACCACGGGGAGCGAAGTCTACAATGGACGTATCAAGGATGGATTTGGTCCGGTTCTGAAAAAGAAGTTCGAGCGTCTGGGATCCACGATTCTCGAACAGGTCTTTGTGTCGGATCAGGTGGAAATGACGGTGGACGCCATTTTGTCCCTGAAAAAACGAGGGGCTGATTTTATCGCGGTCACCGGCGGCATGAGTGTCGATCCCGATGACCAGACTCCGGCGTCCATCAGGAAGACCGGGGCGAAGGTCGTGTCCTACGGCGCCCCCACCTATCCCGGTGCCATGTTCATGCTCGCCTATCTGGACGACGTGCCCGTGGTCGGGCTGCCCGGCTGTGTTATGTATTATAAGGCCAGTATTTTCGATCTGGTCGTGCCACGGCTTTTGGCCGGGGAACGCCTGGAACGGAAGGATATTGTTGCGTTTGGTCATGGAGGCCTGTGCGAAAGCTGTCCCAGTTGCCATTATCCGGCCTGCGGCTTTGGCAAGCTCTAGACCTGGCGTTAAATCTGTTCGGAAACAAAGTGTTATTTGGAGGAATGGGAATGATTAACAGACGAATTGTGATTAATGGAGTCGCCAAGAACGTGGTGACCGATGGCGAGGCAACCCTGGCCACCGTGCTCAGAAACGAGCTCGGACTGACCGGTACCAAGATCGGCTGCAATGAAGGGCAGTGCGGCGCCTGCAGCGTGATCATGGATGGTAAGGTCGTGCGTTCATGCGCCCTGAAGATGAAACGCGTGGAAGACGGCGCGGAAATCACCACCATCGAGGGTATCGGCACTCCGGAAAATCCGCATCCCCTGCAGCTGTCCTGGATGCTTCACGGCGCGGCCCAGTGCGGTTTTTGCTCGCCTGGCTTCATTGTCTCGGCCAAGGGGTTGCTGGACGTCAATCCCAGACCCACGCGCGATGAAGTCCGCGATTGGTTCCAGAAACACCGGAACGCCTGCCGTTGCACCGGATACAAACCGTTGGTGGACGCTGTCATGGACGCCGCCAAGGTCATGCGCGGTGAAAAAAGCGCGGCCGACCTGGAGTACAAGATGCCCGTCAACGGCGATGTCTGGGGTACCCGTCATCCCCGTCCCACGGCTCTGGCCAAGGTTACCGGTACGCTGGATTATGGCGCGGACGCTGGCCTGAAACTGCCCGAAAACGCCCTGCAGTGCGCCTTGGTGCAGGCCGAAGTGTCCCACGCCAAGATTCTTTCTATTGATGTTACCGAAGCCGAAAAGATGCCCGGCGTGTTCAAGGTCGTCACCCATAAGGACGTCAAAGGCAAAAACCGCATCACCGGTCTGATCACCTTCCCTTCCAACAAGGGTGACGGTTGGGACCGCCCCATTTTGTGCGACGAAAAGATCTTCCAGTATGGTGACGCCATCGCCATCGTCTGCGCCGACACCCTGGAGCAGGCCGAAGCCGCGGCCAAGGCCGTCAAGGTCAAAATCGAGCAGCTTCCCGAATACATGAGCGCTCCGGCGGCCATGGCCGAGGACGCCATCGAGATCCACCCCGGGACACCGAACGTCTACTACACCCAGAAGATCGCCAAGGGCCCGGACACCAAGCCGATCATGGACAAGGCCGACGTGGTTATCGAAGGCAACTATTACACTTCCCGTCAGCCCCATCTGCCCATCGAGCCGGACTGCGGCTTTGCCTATGTCGATGACGACGGCAAGCTGATCATCCATTCCAAGTCCATCGGTCTGCATCTGCACTTGTACATGATCGCCCCCGGTCTGGGCGTCGAGCCCGATAAACTCGCCCTGGTGCAGAACTACACTGGCGGCACCTTTGGCTACAAGTTCAGCCCGACCCTGGAAGCCCTGGTCGGCGCCGCCGCCCTGGCCACGGGACGTCCCGTGAATTTGGTGTACACCTACCGTCAGCAGCAGGCCTACACCGGCAAGCGTTCGCCGTTCCTGACCTGGGTCAAGATGGGCGCCACCAAGGACGGCAAGTTGCTGGCCATGGAAACCGACTGGAGCGTTGACCACGGTCCGTATTCCGAATTCGGCGATCTGCTGACCCTGCGCGGCGCTCAGTACATCGGCGCCGGATACGACATCCCGGCCATTCGCGGCGAAGGCCGCACCGTGTGCACCAACCATTGCTGGGGTGCTGCTTTCCGCGGATACGGCGCGCCGGAATCCGAATTCCCGTCCGA
>RZYB01000117.1 GCA_009930495.1 Deltaproteobacteria bacterium | reverse complement strand
CCACCCTCGCTCGAATCCTGGAGGAGCTTGGTCCATGCCGATGACATAACGCGCGTCGAGCAGGCGTTGACCGGCCGGCTGGTGCGGTCGGAGACGTATAAGGAAGAATTCCGGATGCGGAGCAAGTCCGGCGAATGGCGCTGGATCCTGAGTCGTGGCAAGGTCGTGGAGCGGGACGTGGATGGAGCCCCGACGCGGGCGGTGGGGACGCATGTCGATATCACCGAACGCAAAAAGAGCGAGGCCGCCCTGCGTGAAAGCGAGGAAAAATATCGGGATATCTTCAATAATACGCCCAACGGTATTTTTCGGTCCACTTTCGGAGGCCGGCTTGTCGAGGCCAATCCCTCCATGGCGCGCATGCTTGGTTTTGACTCACGGGAAGAACTCCTGGCGGCCATGAGCAATCTGGCCACGGATCTTTATCCTCGTCCAGAGGGCCGGCAAGATCTGCTTGATGCCTTGCTGGAGTCTCCCCGTGGCGTCAGTCGGGAGGTCGAATTCCGGCGCAAGGACGGAGAGCGGCTTTTCGCCATCATCAACGCGTCCTTGCAATTCAATGGCAACGGCGAGCCGCTGTTTTTGGTCGGCACCCTCGAGGACATCACCGAACGCAAGCGGGCCGAACTGGCCCTGCGGCAGTCAGAGGACAAGTTCTCGCGGCTGTTCCGGTTGTCGCCGGACGCCATCGTTGTCCAGGATTTTGTTTCGCGGCGTATCAAGGACGTCAACGAGGCGTTTTTACGGCTTTTTGGCTTCAGCCTCGAAGAGTGCCTGGGACGGACCCCGTCCGAGCTGAACGTGTACCAGGACGAATCGGTCTGTGACAATTTGTTCGCGCAGGTGGAGGGGCTGGGCGTCGTGGAGAACTTCGAGGCCGAGGTTCGCCGCAAGAACGGGGATATCCTGTCGTGCTCCATTTCCTGTCAAATGCTGGTCATCGATGGCGTGCCGCACATGATGGGGGTCATGCGCGACGTGACCGAATCCAGAAAAATGCAGCAGATGATGATCCAGACCGAAAAGATGCTCTCCGTGGGCGGCATCGCGGCGGGTATTGCCCACGAAATCAACAATCCGCTTGGTATCATTTTGAACACCGCCCAGAATCTGGCCCAACGGACCAAGCCGGACTTTCCCAGGAATCTGGAGGTCGCGGGCCGGATCGGCCTCGATTTGGGGCTGCTCGATGCCTACATGCGCGAGCGCGGTCTGCATTCCTTTATCGAGGAAATCAGCGCCGCCGCCATCCGCGCCGCGGCGATCATCCGGCACATGCTCGACTTCAGCCGGACCAGCGAATCCCGGCGGGCGCCGTGCCACATCCCGGTCATCATCGACAAGGCCGTGGAGCTGGCGTCCAGCGATTACGACCTGAAGAAGAATTATGATTTCAGGCTGGTCACGGTGATCAAGGAATATGGCGCTGATTTGCCGCTGGTCGATTGCACCGAAACCGAGATTGAACAGGTTCTGCTGAATCTGCTCCGCAACGCCGGACAGGCCATGGCCTCGTCGCCAGTGCCCGAGCCATGCATCCGCATCCGGGCCACGCATGAAGGGGACCATGTCCGTGTCGCGGTCGAGGACAACGGGCCCGGCATGTCTCCCGAAATTCAGAAACGGGTTTTTGAACCCTTCTTCACGACAAAGAAGGCGGGGGTCGGCACGGGTCTGGGACTTTCGGTTTCGTATTTCATCATCACCAGCGGCCATGGTGGCCGCATGTATGTGGATTCCGTCCCGGGCCAGAAAACCACGTTCACCATTGAATTGCCCGTCGTGGCGGCTCGATCCGCAAGGAGGGAGGATGCCCGCTCGGATCATGATCGTCGATGACGAGGAATACATCCGCAAGGCGTTGATTTGTCTGCTGGAAGACCATGGTGAATTTCATCTCCGTGCTGTCCACTCGGCCGAGGAGGCGTTGCGGGAGCTGGAATCCGAGCCGGCCGATCTGTGTATCGTGGACTTGCGTCTGCCGGGCATGAGCGGGGAGGAGTTCATTCTCACGGCGCGCGAACTCGGGCGTTGTCCACGCCATGTTTTGCACACGGGTTCCGTGGAATACACGTTATCGAACAATCTCGGAAAAATCGGCATGACGGAGCAAGACGTGCTGCGCAAGCCATGCGACAGCATGCGGATTCTGGAGCGCGTCCGGGCTCTTTTGGGGCCGGGGGCGGAGTGATCCCTCGGGTCAGAGTTTTTTTTGCAATTCCAGAAAGGCGAAGGCGTTCGGGGCAAAGGCGCGAGCCCCACTCATGCCGGTGACCCGCAAAAAACCGAGGCGAATCCAAAAGCGCAGGGCGTTCCAGTTGCGCAGGCCAATGCCGACCCGGGCAGCGCGCATGCCCTGGGCGCGGAGTCGGGCTTCCACGGAGAGGTAGGCTTCACGCCCCAGGCCTTGCCCCTGGTGGGCGGGTCGGAGGAACAGTTCGCCGATGTAGGCCACGTCCGGGTCTGGATAACCGTGGTAAACGCTGAGCAGCCCGACGCATGGCCCGGCCGTGGCGGTCAGGACCAGATTGGACAGGTGCCGGGCCTCGCCGCCTTTGGGGAGGTTGGCCTGCCCCACGAACCTCGCGGCCATGTGGTCCGGGTGCTGGTCATGATCCAACAGGAGCAAGAGGGGTTCGTTTTCCCGGTATATGGCCAGGATGTCGGGGGCGTCGGCGGGAACGACCGGGCGCCCGATCAGGCGGGGGGCGTGGAAGCCTGGCATGACATGAAAAAGGCGGCCGAAGCCGCCCCCTAGTCTCCCAACTCCCGGCTGCGTCGCGTGGCCGCGACCACGGCCTGGGTGATGGCGAATTTGAAACGGTGTTCGTCCAGGGCGTTCAGCCCCGCGATGGTCGTGCCGCCAGGCGACATGACCATTTCCTTCAGAAGCGTCGGGTGGGCGGTTGCCTCCTCGGCCATGAGCGCCGTTCCGGCCATCAGCCCCTTGACCATGGCCGTGGCCTGGGCCCGGGTCAGACCCAGGGTCAGGCCGGCGTCGATGAGGGCTTCCATGAAGGCAAAGACGTAGGCCGGGCCCGAGCCAATGAGACCGGTGTAGGCGTCGAAGAGTTTTTCCGGCAGGACATGGGCCTGGCCGATGGCATCGAAGACCTCGGTCACGGCGTGTTTGATTTCGTTGGTCAGCAGGTCGTGGTCGAAGCACAGGGCGTAGACCCCCTTGCCGATCATGGCCGGGGTGTTGGGCATGACCCGGACCACGGGGCATGCCCTGCCCGACCATTTGATGAGTCTGTCCAGGGTCACGCCGGCGGCGATGGAAATGAGACAGGTTCCGGGCTTGAGGACCTGGGCCAGGTCGGTCAGGACGTGGCGCGTGACCTGGGGTTTGACGGCCAGGAGCAGAAAATCCGCCTGCGCGGCCACATCCCGCCCCGAGGGCAGAATGGTCATGATGTCCGTCTGTCTGGCCCGCATGGCCTCGCTCGGATCAAAGCCGACGAGCTCGAAGGCCCGACCTTGGGCCAGCCCCTTGGCGATGGCCCCGCCCATGTTCCCAAGTCCGATGAACCCGAAACGTTTCATTTATCCCACCAGTTCCAAGGCGTTGAAGAAGTAGGCGATTTCCGTGGCCGCGGTATCCGGGCCGTCCGAACCGTGGCAGGAGTTTTTCTCGATGTCCAGGGCGTACTTTTTGCGGATGGTGCCTTCGGCGGCGTTGTCCTTGTTCGTGGCGCCCATGAGATCGCGGTATTTCTGGATGGCGTTTTCGCCTTCCAGGCACATGACCACGCATGGGCCGGAACACATGTAGTCGGTCAGGCTGGCGAAGAAGGGGCGCTCGCGGTGCACGGCGTAAAATCCCTCGGCCTGGGTTTTGGTTAGGTGGAGCATTTTCATGCCCACGATGCGCAGGCCGGCTGCCTGGATCATGGCCATGATTTCGCCTTGGAGGTTGCGCTCCACGGCGTCGGGTTTGATGATGGAAAAGGTGCGTTCCATAAAATCTCCTTGCATGAATTTTTGGGCCTCGTATCCTTTGGACAGGGAAAGTTCAAGGGACGCGCGGAAATGGTGCGCTGGTTGGTTGTTCAAATTGTTCTGGCCACGGCGCCCGTGAAAAGAGGGTGGTGTCTCGTTGACGCCTAGTATATGTTTTTGGGAAGTTTTGCACATGAACGGAGGACACCATGAGTCAAAAACGTCTCTATGAGATTATTTATGAAGTCAGTCGGACCGTGAACTCGAGCCTGGACCCAAGCGAGGTCCTGAGTCGCATCGCGGAACAGGTCACGCGGGCCATGGGCGTCAAGGGATGCTTCATCCGCCTGCTGGATCGCTCCGGCAAGGTTTTGAAGCCGGCCGCCTATTACGGTTTGAGCGAACGCTACGCCCATAAAGGCGAGGTCGAACTGGCCAAGAGCGGCCTGGACCAGGAAGCGTTTTCCGGAAAGGTGGTCCAGATTTTGGACGCCGGCACGGATTTGCGTTTTCAGTACCGGGCCGAGGCGGCCCAGGAGGGGCTGGTCTCGGTTTTGGTGTCCCCCATGTTCGCCGAAGGGGCCCGGCCCATTGGCGTGATGCGGGTCTATACCGGAGAGCGGCGGGAATTTGGCGAGGACGATATCCGCTTTTTGCAAGCCATCGCCAACATTTCGGCCATTGCCATCGAAAACGCCCGCATGCATCAGACCTTGAAGCGTCAGATGGAGTTGATCAACGCCTACGATTATCAGGTTTTTGAAGACTAGGGAGCTATATATGGGAAAAATACGTATAGGAATCAATGGTTTTGGGCGTATCGGCCGTCAGGTGCTGAAAACCATTTGGCAGCGCCATGCCGACACCTTGGAAGTCGTGGCCATCAATGACCTTTTTGACACCGCGACCAACGCCCATCTGCTGCGTCACGATACCTCCTATGGCCGCTTTGGCGAGATCGTCGAATCGGACGCCGACACCATTCGTGTTGGCGGCCAATGGACCATCAAGAGTTTTGCCCAGCGTGATCCCAAGCTTATCCCGTGGCGTTCCCTCGGCGTGGATATCGTCATCGAGTCCACGGGCATCTTCCGCACCGGTCCCACGGCGGCCCAGCATCTGGAGGCCGGGGCCAGGAAGGTCATTATCACCGCGCCGGCCAAGGAAGAGGATCTGACCGTGGTCATCGGCGTGAACGAGGGACAGTACGATCCGGCCAAACACCATGTCGTGTCCAACGCCTCGTGCACCACCAACTGCCTGGCCCCGGCGGTCAAGGTCATGCACGAGGCCTTTGGCGTGGCCAAGGGCGTTTTGACCACGGTCCACGCCTATACCAACGATCAGCGCATTCTGGATCTGCCGCACAAGGATCTGCGCCGGGCCCGGGCCGCGGCCTGCAACATGATTCCGACCTCCACCGGCGCGGCCAAGGCCGTGGCCAAGGTGTTGCCGGAAATGGCCGGGCGTTTCGATGGCTACTCGGTGCGCGTGCCCGTGCCGGCCGTGTCCTTGGTGGATTTCGTGGCCGTGCTGGAGCGCGACGCTACGGCCGACGAGCTCAGGGCCGCGTTCAAGACCGCGTCCGAGGGACCGTTGGCGGGCATTCTCGGGTATTCCGAGGAGCCCCTGGTGTCTTCGGATTATGTCGGCGATCCCCGCTCCGGCGTGGTCGAGGCGGATTTTACCACGGTCCAGGCCGGTAATCTGGCCAAGGTGTTGATCTGGTACGACAATGAATGGGGGTATTCCTGCCGGGTGGCCGATCTGGCCCATTTGATGGCGCAAAAAGGTTTGTGAAAGACATGGATTCCGCGTTGTCCGGCGCATGTTCGGGCCGAAGCTGCCTGGCGGAGGGCTGCCGGCCCACATCGTGAATTCGAAAAACGGAACAGCGGTTCACGCCGTGAACAAAAAAAGGCGGGTTTGCCGACCCGCCTTTTTTTGCGTGTTTTTTGGGAAGTTCAACGCATGAGGTAAAAACCCAGATCGCCGTCGTAGCTTTTTTGATCCGCGAAGGTGCATCCGACGTAGCGGTCCTTGATGTACCGGACCCGGACGACGCGGTTGATTTCCGTGGAGCGGGAGTCATCGAGCTGGAAGTTGACCCGGATCAGGTCGTTTTTGGCCACCGGGGGAGTCAGCAGGGCCGTGAAACCGATTCCGTTCAGGGAGATGTTGTCCACGAGCATGTCACCGGAAGGGCCGCCTTCGAGAGGGCTGAAACTTCCCGCCAGTTGAACGCTTTTGCGGTAGAACTGGCGGCGTTCCATGGATTGTTTTTCTTCATTGAGGAGTTGGAAGATATTGGCGGCCACATTGCGGAATTTTTTAAATCCCTGGGTGCCGACATTGCTCAGCACGGTGATGCCCAGCAACGGCGTGATGTCGTCCTGGGTTCCGGTGCGGGCTTCGATGGACACGGTGAAGGGCGGGAGTTTGTGTAGCAGGCGCTGATGCTCGATTTTGGTGGCCAGGCGCTGTCGGACCTCCAACGCCTGCCGGGGGGCGGTGTTGGGCATGATCACCGCGAACTTGTTGGGCCCGATGCGGCAGGTCACATCGACCTTGCGCACGTCTTCGGAGATGATGGTGCCCAGGGTTTGGATGATGGTGTCGGCGGTGGTTACCCCGTGCTCCTCGTTCAGGCCGCGCAGGTTTTCGAGGGTCGGGAGCATGACCGTGGAGGGCGTGCCGTAGCGTTTGCAGACTTCTATTTCCCGCTCCAGATACCGTTCGAAGATGCGTCGGTTGGGCAGGCCGGTAAGCTGGTCGGTTTCGGCCATGCGGCGCATGGCCTGGAAATAATACGCCCGCTCGATGGCCACGGCCGTGATGTCCGCGATGGCCGAAAGACTGTGCAGATGATCTTCGGTGTAGAGGGTCTTGTCCGCGCTGTCGAAAAGTTCCAGCACGCCATAGACCAACTCGCCACTCTTGAGCGGCACGGCCATGATGGAAAACGTGTCCTGGGTTTTGACGCTTTGAAACTGGGCGCGGAAGCGAGGATCCGTGGCCGTGTTCTCGATGAGCAATGGCTCGCCGGTTTCCACGACCCAGCCCGCGATGCCCTTGCCCTTGCGGAGTTTTTTACCGGAGACCATTTCCTCCTTGGCGCCCCGGACCAGGGAGAAGGTCATGTCGCCGCTGTTCGGTTCCACCAGGAGAAACGCCAGATGCGTGGGCGTGAAATACCGCTCCACGTGGCCGCACAGGCCTTCAAGGGTTTGCTGGATGCTGGTTCTTTGGGACAGACCTTTGGAAATGCCGTGAAGTATGTTCATGCACGATGACGCGCCAATGGATTCCATGCGGGGCTCCTTGTGGGCCAGACTACGATTTGATTTTGGGCTGTTATCAAAAAAACGGCCTTTGTCAAATATCCCGGGCCTTGCAAATGACAATTTTCGTGTCCCGCTTTCCGGCCCAGGTCTCCAGGGCGGCCAACGTGGCGGGGTAGGGATGGCCTATGGCCACGGCCAGGCCGCTTTTTCTGGCCAGGGCCTCCGCTTTTTTGAGCTGCAGGAGAATGGTCTGTTTTTGGGGCGTGTTGTCCAGGAACACATGACGGCGGCGGTAGCGCATGCCCAGACTGGCGCTGACCGAGTCGACACAGCTTTTGGGCGTGGTCAGGCTGTCCACGAAAAATTTTCCACGTCCCTTGAGATGGGCCAGCACGGTGCGCATGGCTTTTTTGTCCTGGGTCAGTTTCGATCCCATGTGGTTGTTGACGCCATCCACCTCGGGCAGGCGGGCCAGATTGGCGACCAGGGCGCGTTCCAGTTCGGCCGGGGACATGGCCGCGCGCAAGGTGCCGGGTCCGGAATTGGTCTTGGGATAGCCCAGGGGCTCGCAGGGCAGGTGCAGCAGTAGTTCCAGGTCGTTGTTCCGGGCGATTCCCGCCACTTCCCTGGCCTTGGTGGTGAAGGGCAACACCGAAAAGCTGACCGGGAAGGGGAGTTTGGCCAGGCGCTGGGCGGTTTTGGTGCTTTCTCCCAGGTCGTCGATAATGATGACCAGGCGCGGCGTTGTCGCGACCGGTTCCGGTTTGGGCGGAGTGCTGGGAAGTGGGATGAACAGATGGTGCGTGGGCTGTCCCTGGATCGAAACTTCCAGGTCGCGCGGGTTCCCGTCCAGGGCCTGAAGATCGGATCCGGGCACCATGTCCTCGAGATTGTGTTCCAGGGCGGCCAGGAAAGGGAAAACATCCGGGCGCAGATGGAGGGTCAGGTTTTGGTAATGGAATTCCTGGCCACGGAATTTTCGGGCTTCCACGGCGCGATGCCTCAGAACGGATTCACTCTGTCCCGCGCTGTCCAGGGCCTTGAGGATGGCCAAATCCGCGTCGCGGACCCGCGCCTCGAAATCATCGATGGGCGCTTCGTAGGCCAGGGGCGGCACCGGCGCTGGCGTGACGGGTGACTGTTCCAGGGGGGGCGTGGCGACTTGGGGTGGCGCGGGGTGCTCCGTTGCCGGGCCGTGGTCGGGAAGGCGGGCCGCGACGCCCTGCTTGACTTCGGACCGGGGCGGAGCGCCTTGTTCCGGATTGGCCGGCTTTTGTGGCAGGCGCAGGATAAGAAGCAGGGTCAGGCCGGTCAGCAGGACAACGCCGAGCAGGGCCAGGGTTCGGAACAGGGGAAAGCGGGACGCCTTTTTCGAGGTTCCCTTGCGTTTTTTCTTGGCAGGCATGGGCGTGAAGGAAAACAGGGCGGCCGGGCCGCCCTGTTTGGCATGGTTATTTGACCGAGATTTGGCTGATGTGGGGCAGGGATTTGACCAGACTCAGACCCAGGCGCAGCTGGTTGTCCTTTTCCAGGAGATCCTTGATGTCGCCATTGGCGTCCCGGCGCTGGCCATTGGCGTTGGGATTGTCGAGATGCTTGGACAGATCCGCTTCACGGAAGGCGTCCCGGTCCTCGGCTTCGGTGGTCGGCGGAATAAAGGGCAG
>RZYB01000116.1 GCA_009930495.1 Deltaproteobacteria bacterium | reverse complement strand
AAATTCCTGCGCCTCTTCCGGAGACAGGCCGACCAGTTCTTCCTCCATGCGGGCCGAAATCTTCACGGCCCGCGCGCCGCGCGCGGCGGCCAGTTCGCGCACGCGTCGCACGTGCGCGTTGTCCTCGGTCAGGGCGTCCTCGTCCACGTTCATGCCGAAGATGACCGGCTTGAAGGTGATCAGCAGTAGGTCCTTGCGCAGTTCCGCGCCCAGGTCGCTTTTCAGCTCCTCCAATTCCGAGGCGGGCTTGCCTTCGTTCAGATGGGCGATGAGCTTCTGGGCCAGATCCAACTGCGGGGCCAGCTTCTTGTCGCCCTTGATCTGCTTGGACAGCCGGTCGGCCTTGCGTTCGGCGGCCTGGAGGTCGGCCAGGATGAGCTCGGTGTCGATGACCTCGATATCGCGGACGGGATCGACCGTGCCTTCGACGTGCACGATGTCGTCGTTCTCGAAGCAGCGCACCACGTGCAGGATGGCGTCGGATTCACGGATGTTGGCCAGGAACTGGTTGCCCAGGCCCTCGCCCTTGCTCGCGCCTTTGACCAGGCCGGCGATGTCGATGAAATCCACCGTGGCCTGGATGACCTTTTGGGAGTTGACTAATTCCAGTAGTTTGGCCAGGCGCGGGTCCGGCACTGGAACCACGGCCTTGTTCGGTTCGATGGTGCAGAACGGGTAGTTGGCGCTTTCCGCGTTCTGGGCCTTGGTCAGGGCGTTGAAAAGGGTGGATTTGCCGACGTTGGGCAGGCCAACGATGCCGATGCTCAGTCCCATGCTATCTCCTTCATTCCGCTTCGCGGCGCGCCCCTTCTGTAAGGAATCGCGAGTCGTCGTACCCGCCGTGTCGCGGCGGGGAACGCGTGTGCCGGGAAGTGGAATGGATTGTGTGTGTGATTTGATCGCGCGGCGGGTGTGGCCGGCCGCGCGGGTGAGCGCTGCCATAATATGGGAGCCGGCCGGACGCAAGGCGCGGGATGGCGGGCCGCGTCGGCCCGCCCGGGACATGCTGTCGCGGAGGGTTTGAGCTTTGCCCCGAAGGAGTATAATCGGCCTCCCATCATCAATCGCGAGGGGGATTTCATGAACGAATGCCGTATCAATCCGTGCTGCGAGGAGTTGAGCTCCTTCAAGGTCATGGACGTATTGGAACGGGCCTGCGCCCTGGAGCGACAGGGCAAGAGCATTGTCCATCTGGAGATCGGCGAGCCCGACTTCGACACGCCGGAATGCGTCAAGGAGGCCGCCTGCAAGGCTATCCGCGACGGCCGCTGCCAGTACACTCATTCCCTGGGCATCATCGAACTGCGCGAGGCCATCTGCGCGGATTATCACGCCAGATACGGGGTTGAGGTCCATCCGGATCAGATTCTGGTCACGTCCGGCACCTCGCCGTCCATGCTGCTCGTGTTCTCGCTTTTGCTTCATCCCGGGGACCGGGTTCTGCTTTCGGACCCGAGCTACGCCTGCTATCCCAACTTTATCCGTTTCGCCGGCGCCGTGCCGGACTTCGTGCCCGTGCGCGAGGAGGACGGCTTCCAGTTCCGGATCGAGCACGTCAAGGCCCGCATGAGCGAGAACGTGCGCGGCATTCTGGTCAATTCCCCGGCCAACCCCACGGGCACCCTGGTCAGTCCGGAAGTGTACCGCGCCTTGGCCGAACTGGGCGTGCCGCTTTTTTCCGACGAGATCTACCACGGTCTGGTCTACGCCGGCCGGGAGCATTCGGCCCTGGAATTCACGGACACTTGTTTTGTCTTCAACGGATTTTCCAAGCTGTACGCCATGACCGGCTGGCGACTTGGCTACGTCATCGCTCCCAGGGCCTACATGAACCGGCTGCAGACCATGCAGCAGAACTTTTTCCTGTGCACCAGTTCCATCGCTCAGTGGGCCGGTCTGGCCGCCCTGACCCAGGCCGGGGCCGACGTGGCGCGGATGAAGGCCATCTACGACCAGCGTCGGCAATACATGATCGCCCGGCTGCGCGAATTGGGCTTTGGCATCGCGGTCGAGCCCACGGGCGCGTTTTATGTTTTTGCCAACGCGAAGAAGTACACCTCCGATTCCATGCGTTTCACCTTCGACCTGCTGGAGCGGGCCGGAGTGGGCGTGGCGCCGGGCGTGGATTTCGGGCCCGGAGGTGAAGGCTACATTCGTTTTTCCTATGCCAATTCCATCGAGAATATCGAGGAGGGCATGCGTCGCTTGGAACAGTATCTGGGAGGGCTGAAATGAGTCTGGTCGAAGTGGCCGTGAACCGGCCGTGCTGTTCCGGTTGCATGGCATGCGTGGAGCTGGCGCCGGAGATTTTTGGCTACGACGAGGTCGCCCATGTGGCCGTGGTGCTCACGAACCCGTGCGAGGAAATTCCCGCCCGCAAGGCCGCGGCTTACTGTCCGGACGATTGCATCGAAATCATTGAGTAGGACGGGAACTGGCACAAAAAAGGGGACACTTCATGGAAGCGTCCCTTTTTGTGCGTTGTCCGCTGGAAACAACGTGAAAGCGGGGCCAGGGGGTCAGTTGCCTTCGTGAACCTGGAGGCTGATATTTGTTCCGGCCGGGCTGATGAAGCGCAGACAGGGATGCCCCTTGGTGATGAGATCGAGAATGGGGCCGGCCGCGGTTTTGACATACACACTCAGGCATTGGGCCGGATCGTCGAAAACCACGCCGAGGTCGATGCGTTCACCGCTGGGCAGGGTCACGGTTTTCCAGGGAACGATGTCCTGTTCCTCCGGAAGCTTGCCTTCGAGCATCCAGCTGCTGTCCATGGCCGCGAAGTCCAGCTTGTCGACCAGGACCCATTCTCCGTGTTTATCTTCGTCGGTGTGGATATAGAGGCTTATTTGGTTCATTGGGGGAGTCCATGTTGTTGCCTGCGGCATGTCCGTTGCCGGGGCGAATAGAGGGTTGAGCGCCGTGATAAAGCCGTTTCGTCATGCTTTTTCCGCGTTTTTCTTGGCCCGTAGACAGGCCAGCTGAACCACCACGGGAATGACGATCCAGTGCGCGGACCCCGTGAAGCTGAGGGGAGAGACCGATTCGAATTCAATCCCCAGGGGTTTTTGAAAAATATCGAGGACCGCGTGCATTTTTTCCGGGGCGATGCTTTTGTACCCGACATTGCTCGCGCTCATGGCCGACCCATGGGCAACCACCAAGGACAGCAGGTAGCTGGTCATGTCATCCAGCTGCATGGCCTCGTGCAGCGCCTGGACTATGGCCTGGGCGTTGAGGGCTGGCGGCTTGATGCCAAACGCGTCGGCCGTGACTTGCAGCTCGGCCGTGGGAATGCGCGGGATGGCCCGGGAAAAAAGGGCCACGTAGAGGGTCCGCTCGATGACTTCCACCGAGGCGTCGGGGTTGTAGGACACGGAAAATCTGCCGCAGACGTCGCCCAGAATCTTGAAATAGTGTTTGCCTCGTCCGGCTCTGGCCAGGGCCGCCAGGGGATTGGAGCCATAGCGCTGGATTTCGCCCGCGATCACTTCCCAGTAGGAGGCGTGGTTGGGCGCGAATTGCTTGTACAGGGTGTGGTTGGGGAGCTGAACAATGCTGCGGGGCTGTCCGTCTTTATTGTGGAGAAGAACCTCGACGAGGATATTCAGATCTTCGCTTGTGCATTCCTTGAGAAATTCCAGATCCGGATCCTGACGGTACTTCATGCGGACATCCTTGTAGGGTTGAAGGTTCCGTTGATGGCTTCGCCTGGAAGCCGGGACTTGGTGCACGGGACGCGCGAGAGCCGGTGCTGCAGTGGCTGATGGGCGGACATCCCCCTAGCAGGAAACGATGTTTTGGTCAATGTCATCGTGCATTTGGCAGTATTCTTCACGCCTTGGTCCAGTCGGGGGATGGTTTGCCCCGGATTATTCCTCGCGCAGTTCGTGTTCGTTCATGAAGCTTTTGTCGTGGCGCCGCCAGATGTCCAGGGCCATGCTCAGAGGTTTGATCATGGGCACGGTGTAGGTGTGGAATCGTTTGGCGTAGAGAGCCTCGCGGAAACGGGTGACGTGGGTGCACAGGCCGCGTGGCGAGACGATGAAGGGTTTGGAGATGGTCCGTCGGAAATCCACCAGCCGCTCGGCCAGATACTCGGACAGGTAGGGCACCTGAAGATAGATGGCGGCCAGGATGACGTCCGTGTTCGGGTCGTCGGCGATGATTTCCAGGGCGCGCAGGAGGCGCCTGTCGTCGCAGTTGCCGAAGAGATCCATGGGATTGTTGCCGATGTTGACGAGCATCTGCTCCAGGTCGTCCGGATTGGCGGCCTTGACGTTTTCGCGCAGCAGGTCTTGCAATCGGGTGCGGGTTTCCGGGGCAAAGCGGGCCAGTTCCATGCCCTCGGCCGTGATCTGGTCCGCCAGGAGCACGGCCGCGCCGCCACCCACGCTGACCACTGCCGTGCGCTTGCCCCTGGCCGGGGGTTGGGTGGTCAGGATGGACAGGACGTTGACCATGATTTTCGGGTCCTCGGTCAGCTCCTCGATCAGATGAAATCCGGCCTGGGAGCAGCAGGCCCGGAAGGCCTCGTGGCTGCCGGCCAGGGAGGCCGTGTGGGACATGGTCGCCTCGCGGCCGCCGCCGGACCCGCCCTTGATGATGATCACGGGCTTATGGGCCGTGACTTTGCGGCCCACCTCCATCAGCTTGAGGCCCTCGGACAGGCCTTCCAGATAGATGGCGATGACGTTGATGCGCGGGTCCTGCCCCATGTGGGCCAGGATTTCGGCCGCGCCGACGCTGCTGGAGTTGCCGCAGGACACCCATTTGCCCACGCCGATGCGGTCGGCATGGAGCATTTCCATCAGTTCCAGGCCGATGCCGCCGCTTTGGGAAATGATGCCGATGCCGCTTTGCTCGCGGATGACGCCGGTGCGGTGATCCGGAATGAACAGGGTGTTCACGCCCGAAAAGTTGTCGATGATGCCCAGGCAGTTGGGGCCGATGTAGGCCACGTCGTGGGCCGCGCTCAGCACGCGCAGACGCTCTTCCAGTTCGCGCCGGCCGGATTCGGCGAAACCGTCGCTGACAATGATGGCGCCCTTGCCGCCGGCTTGGCAGAAGCGTTCAAACTCGCGGACCACGGTTTCGGAGTTGACCACGAACACGGCCAGTTCCGGTGTTTCGGGCAGGCTGTCCAGGTTCGGATAGCAGGGCCGGCCCTGGAGTTCCGTTGCGCGCGGGTTGATGGGATACACCGCGCAGCGCCGGCGCAGGTTCTTGAGCACGATGCCGCCGACAGTGCCGGTGTGGGACGCCCCGTACACGACCACGGACTTGGGGGCGAAGATGGTGTCCAGACTGCGCATCTTGCCGGGCGAAACATCGGTTTGCCTTGGATAGTGCACGGGATCGCCGACAATGATCCGGGCATCGACCAGGGCGATGCCCTGTTCGTGGACAATGACCGGATTGAGGTCGAGCTCATGGATTTCCGGATGCTCGCTCATGAGCCGGGACACGCGCGCGGCCAAGTCAACCACGGCCTTTTTGTCCAGGGGCTGGCCCCGGAACCCGTCCAGAACCTGTCCGGCCTTGGTCCGGGCCAGCATGGCCAGCACATTTTTTTCGTCCAGCACGCCGATGCCCGGCGCCACGTCGGCCAAAAGCTCGACCATCTGGCCGCCCGAGCCGACCATGGTCATGGGGCCGAAGCTCGGGTCCTGGGTCGCGCCGATGAGAATCTCCAGTCCTGGGCGGACCATGGCCTGAACCAGCAAGGCTTCCGGGGCGCCGAATCCGGCCGCGCGGACATTGTCCAGCAGCCGGGCATGGGCGGCGCGCAATTCGGCCTCGCTTTCAAGTTCCAGAAACACGCAGCCGACGTCGGTCTTGTGGATGATTCTTTCGTCCACGGCCTTGAGTACCACGGGATAGCCGATGGCCCCGGCCGCGTCCGTGGCCTGGTCAATGGTCCGGACCTCGCGGCCCAGGATGATGATTCCATATTTTTCCAAGAGGGTTCGGCTCTGTTCAAAATCGAGTTGGCGCGGTTTCATGGCGTTCTCCTTGGTGGGATGAGGATGCCCGCCATCATGAAGACGTGGTGATTGTTTGGCAAGGTTCCAAATTTTTTGGTTGAAGTTCCGGTTTGCGGTGAATCGACGCCAAAAACGTATTCACGCTGTTTATGTTGCGATCAAACAACTTTTTTCGGCGTAGATTCCGAAGCCTTCTTGACCTTGTCCGTTCTACGGAGGACAAGAGCCCCCGTTTTGGCCGATTTTGCGTTCAAGGCGTGGATGGTAATCAAATATGGAGGAAAAAATGGATATTTGTGAGTTGGTCAGGCGGCGCGATCCGAACGAAGTGGAATTTCATCAGGCGGTGTCCGAGGTGCTGGAGTCCATCGAACCGGCCCTGGAGCGCAACCCGGAATACCGTCGCGCCGGGATTGTGGAGCGCATGGTCGAGCCGGAGCGGGTGGTCATTTTCCGCGTGCCGTGGATGGACGACGCGGGCGAGGTGCACGTCAATCGCGGTTTTCGGATTCAGATGAACGGCGCCATCGGGCCGTACAAGGGCGGCTTGCGGTTTCATCCGTCCGTGAATCTGGGCATTCTCAAATTTTTGGCTTTCGAGCAGGTTTTCAAGAACGCCTTGACCACCCTGCCCATGGGCGGCGGCAAGGGCGGATCGGATTTCGACCCCAAGGGCAAATCCGACGCCGAGGTCCAGCGCTTCTGCCATTCCTTCATGCTTGAACTCTTCCGGCACATCGGCGCCAACACGGACGTTCCGGCCGGGGATATCGGCGTGGGCGCACGCGAAATCGGTTTTATGTTCGGCATGTACCGCAAGCTGCGTAACGAGTTCACGGGAGTCTTGACCGGCAAGGGCGCGGCCTGGGGCGGTAGCCTCATCCGGCCCGAGGCCACGGGATACGGGGCGGTTTATTTCGCGGCGGAGATGCTCGCGGCCCGGGGCAAGAGCCTGGAAGGCTGCCGCTGCCTAGTTTCCGGTTCGGGCAACGTGGCCCAGTACACCATCGAAAAGCTGCTTCAGCTCGGGGCCGTGCCCATCAGTTTTTCCGATTCCTCGGGGTATATCTTCGACGAATCCGGAGTAACCGCGGACAAGCTGGCTTTCCTCATGCACCTCAAGAATGTGCGTCGGGGACGGGTCCGGGAATACGCCGAGCAGTATCCCGAGGCTGTGTTCACGCCGGCCGACCCAGCTTCGGACCATAATCCGCTCTGGGCGCACCGCGCGGACTGCGCCTTCCCCTGCGCCACGCAAAACGAGATCAACGCCGTGGACGCCCGTAACCTCGTTGCCGGCGGCGTACGCGTGGTGACCGAGGGCGCCAACATGCCGACCACCCTGGACGGCGTGCATATCCTGCAGGACAGCGGCGTGTTCTTCGGCCCGGCCAAGGCGGCCAATGCGGGCGGCGTTTCGGTGTCCGGCCTGGAGATGACTCAGAACAGCATGCGTTTGAGCTGGACCCGCCAGGAAGTGGACGATCGCTTGAAGCTGATCATGAAGACCATCCACAAAAACTGCATGGATACGGCCGAGCAGCACGGCAAGCCGTTCAATTATGTGGTTGGCGCCAATATCGCGGGATTCGTCAAGGTGGCCGACGCCATGCTCGATCAGGGCGTGCTTTAGGCGGGTGGTCGTCGTTGAATGGTCTGTTATCCCATTTTTAAATCAAGGCGGTAACATCAAAAGGCATGAATTGCTTCGTCGAAGACTCCTCTCAATGACGCAATACGACGTTCGTCATTGCGATAGACCGTAGGGAGAGGGGTAATCCAGGCCGTTCTTACATGCTGTATTGATTTACAAATCGAATTACGCGACAGGCCGGATGGGATGCGCGGGGCGGCATGGGCCGCCCCGTTTGTTCAGAATTTTCCGCGCTGGTAAAACACGCCGCGTTCGCGGCGCACGGTTTCTATCTTTTTTTCCTTTTCCAACACGTCGAGATATTTGTTGATCTCGTTGACATGCAGGCCCAGGACCCGGCTCAGGTCGTCCAGGGTGCAGGGTCGGCGCGCGACGGTTTCGACAATGGCCGTGGCCACGTCCTTTCTGTAGGCACGGCTGTCCTGGCGTTGCGCCCCGGCCGCGACAATCTCGGCATTCTTCATGTCGAACACGTCAAGCACATGCCGTAGCTCCTCGGCCGTGGCCGCGCGCAGGCCGGGCAGCACGCCAGGGCGGTCCAGGGTGTTGATCTGCACTTCGTCCGGTCGGATGCGTTCGATGGCCGTTTTCAGGGCGCCAAGCTCTTGGTCGCTGTCGTTGTAGCCGGGCAGAATGAAGACTTCGAGCCAGATTTGTCTGGAAAATTCCTTCCGGAAGGCGACCAGTCCGTCGATACAGTCCGCGATGCGCAGGGACGGATGGGGGCGGTTGATTTTGCGGAAGACGGGGTCCGTGGCCGCGTCCAGCGAGGGCAGGACGACATCGGCTTCCAGCAGGCTGGCGCGGACCGCCGGATCGGACAGGGTCGCGCCGTTGGTCAGCACCGCCACCGGAATGTCGGGACGCAGTTCCTTGGCGGCATGGATGACTTCCTGGATACGGACATTGAGGGTTGGCTCGCCCGACCCGGAAAAGGTGATGTAGTCAGGATCGGGGTTTTCCGCGAAATAGGCGCGCAATTCGGCGACCACGGCGTCGAGGGGGACGTATTCCTTGCGATCCACGGTCAGGAGCGTTGTCTTGCCGACCTCGCAATATACGCAGTCCAAAGAGCAGATTTTACGCGGAATAAGATCCACGCCCAGGGACATGCCCAGACGGCGGGATGGGACCGGGCCGAAAAGATGTTTGTACATATCTTGTTTTCCTTGTGATCAGCGTCGGGTAACGCCCCGTTCCTTGAGCAGGGCGTAAAGGCGCGGCCGGGACAGGCCGGACAGGTGGCAGGCGCAGCGGACCTCGCCGTCGCAGACCCGCATCAGGTTTTGGAGATAGCGCGTTTCCAGTTTGTTCAGGTGCTGCTCGCGGTAGTCCCGTAGGCTCGGAAAGGACCCTTCGTCCAGGCCCGATGA
>RZYB01000115.1 GCA_009930495.1 Deltaproteobacteria bacterium | reverse complement strand
CCGTGCAAACCAAATTTCAGGCCAGGATCATGGAGGTCCGGCCCGTACCCAATGGAAATACCAAGGAGACCGAGATATGAACGAATTGATCAGACAAGCGCAGATGATGCAGAAAAAAATGCTCAAGACCCAGGAGGAAATGGGCAAGAAGGAAGTGGAAGCCACTGTCGGCGGCGGCATGGTCACGGTTCGGGCCAACTGCCAGGGTGAAGTGCTGTCCATCGCCATTGATCCGGCCGTGGTCGATCCCAACGACGTGTCCATGCTGCAGGATTTGATCCTGTCCGCCGTCAACGAGGCGGTCAAGAAGGGCAAGGACATGATGCAGGCCCATATGGCCCAGATCACCGGCGGCATGAAGATTCCCGGTCTGTTCTAGGAGACGCCGTGCAGCGTCTGCCCGCTCCCCTGCAAAAGATCGTCAACCAGTTTTCGGCTCTGCCCGGCGTGGGGCCGAAAAGCGCCTTGCGCATGGCCCTGACCCTGCTCAAATGGCCGGAGGAGTCCGTGCGAGCCCTGGGCCGGGACATCGAGGGCCTGCGCGACAATTTGCATATCTGCTCCCGGTGTCGCGGCCTGGCCGACAGCGACCCGTGTCCTATTTGCTCCGACCCCAAGCGCAATGCCGAACAGTTGTGCGTGGTTTCGGAATGGGACAGCCTGATGGTCATGGAAGAGGCCGGGTTGTACCGGGGCCGGTATTTGATTTTGGGCGGCCTGCTTTCTCCCCTGGATGGCATCGACGCCAAATCCTTGGAAATTTCCGGGCTTGAGTCCATTCTGCGCGAAGGCGGGGTGCGCGAGGTCATTCTGGCCCTGGGCTCGACCATGGAGGCCGAGGCCACGGGGACCTATGTGCACACCCGCATTGCCCGCGACTTTCCGGGCGTGTCCGTGACCCGGCTGGCCCAGGGCATTCCGCTCGGCCAGGAGATCAAATACGTGGACCGCGAAACGCTCAAGCAATCCCTCAAATACCGTCAGACGTTGTAGACGCCCCATGACGAGCATTCAGGGCGAGATCGTCGGCGTTATCTACCAGAATCCCGAAAACGGATACGTTATCGCCAAGTTGGATTCGCCCGCCGTGCCCGGCCAGGTCACCGCGGTCGGCATTCTGGGCGACGTGGCTCCGGGCGAATCCCTGCGTCTGGATGGGGACTGGATCGAGCATCCCAAATTCGGTCGCCAATTCAAGGCCGAGTCCTGCGAACATCTGCTGCCAGCCTCGCTCAACGGCATTCGTCGTTTTCTTGAATCCGGGGCCATCAAGGGCATCGGCGAAAAAATGGCCGAGCGGCTGGTCAGCCGCTTTGGGAGCCAGGTCCTGGATATTCTTGACTCCGACCCGGAACGTCTCCTGGAAGTGGAGGGCATCGGCGCGGCCAAGCTGAAGATGATTGTTTCGTCGTGGCAGGAAAAGCGCGAGGTGCGCGGCCTGATGCTGTTTTTGCAGACCCACGGCGTGGCCACGACGTTCGCCCATCGCATCTTCCGCCATTACGGGGTGACGGCTGTCCAGCAGCTGCGCCAGAATCCGTATGATCTGGCCTATAACATCCACGGCATCGGCTTCCGCACGGCCGACGACATGGCCCTGAAGCTCGGCTTTGCTCCGGACGCGCCGCAGAGGCTGGAGGCCGGGGTGGAATACTGTCTGCGGCAGACTGCCGAGGGCGCCGGGCATATGTACCTGCCGCGCGCGAATCTGGTTGACGAGGCGGCGCGTCTGTTGGGCTGCCACGATTCGGAGATGATCGAGGACCGGATCGACGCCCTGGAGGAACGCAAGCGCCTGGTCATCGAGGCCTTGCCGGAAAAGGAGATCGCCCAGGCGGTTTTTCTTACCTATCTGTACCGCCTGGAGCGGGAAATCGCCTCGCGTCTGCACGGTCTGCTCGATCACGTCTCCCGGCTGGACCCGGCCAAAATCACCGCTGCCGTGGAGCGTGAGGAACAGCGCCAGTCCCTGACCCTGTCCGCCGAACAGCGCGAGGCCGTGGAATCGGCCTGCGCGCACAAAGTGGCCATCATCACCGGCGGTCCGGGCACGGGCAAGACGACCATCACCAGGGTCGTGGTCCGGGCGCTCAAATCCCTGGGTCTTAAAATCGCCCTGGCCGCGCCCACGGGCCGGGCGGCCAAGCGCATGTCCGAGGCCACGGGGTTCACGGCCACCACGCTGCATCGGTTGCTTAAATTCCAGCCGGGCACGGGTTTCGAGTTCAACGAGGACAAAAAGCTGGCCGTGGATGCGTTGGTCGTGGACGAGGCTTCCATGCTCGATTGTGGACTGTGCCTTTCGCTCTTGCGGGCTCTGCCGCTGACCTGTCGGCTGATTTTTGTCGGCGACGAGAACCAGCTGCCCTCGGTCGGCGCGGGGAATGTCCTGGGGGATTTGCTGGAAAGCGGCTTTATTCCGGCCGTGCGTCTGACGCATATCTACCGGCAGGCCAGGGAAAGCATGATCGTGGTCAACGCCCACCGCATCAACGAGGGCGAGTTTCCCCAGGGCAGTCCGCACGCTCCGCCCAGGGCGGATTTTTTTTGGGTCGAGAAAGAAAATTTGATTGAACTGCAGTCCCTGATTCTGCGCATGGTCTGCGAACGCATTCCCGAAGCCTATGGCCTGGACCCCATGCAGGACGTGCAGGTGCTTACGCCCATGCACAAGGGCGAGGTCGGAACCCTGGCCTTGAACCGCCTGCTTCAGGAGCGCCTTAATCCCACGGGTCAGGAACTTGTCCGGGGGCAGCGGCATTACCGGACAGGAGACCGTATCCTGCAGCTGCGTAACAACTACGACAAGGACGTCTTTAACGGCGATCTGGGGCGGATTGTCGATTTGGATCTCAAGGACGAAGTGTTGACCGCGGAATTCGACGGTCGCGAGGTGGAATACGATTTCGACGAGCTGGACGAAATCGGCCTAGCTTACGCCATCAGTGTCCATAAAAGCCAGGGCAGCGAATATCCGGCCGTGGTCATGCCCGTGGTCACCCAGCACTACATGCTCCTGCAGCGCAACCTCATCTATACCGGCCTGACCCGCGCCCGGAAGCTGGCCGTGCTCATGGGGTCGCGCCGGGCCATGCACATGGGGCTGGGCAATGTCCGTGGCCGCCAGCGCAACACGACCCTGGCCCTGCGCATGGGACAGGGCTGGGAAAACGAGGCGGTTCTGGTTTCCTGAACAAGGTGTTAGATTTTCCGACACCGATTTCGGTGAATTTTACACCCACTGGCAAAGAGCCCTCCGGTCAACGATCGGATGGCTCTTCGCGTTTCATGGCGGCTGTTGCCTTGTCCGAATTCGGACGTGTCGGGGTGTTGTCGGGAAATCGTCATGGCGCCGCTGCCTTGGGCCGGCGCCGGGAATGCGCGTGGCGCGGGGTATTCCCGTGGCCGTTCGGGGGGTTGCCTGGCCATCGGGCGCCTCGGGGGAGAATGCGGGCGTGTTCCAATCCGTGGGCATGATCACGCCTTGGCGCGTCGCGTCGAGGGGCGGCGCATGGGTTTCGGGACACAGCGACGTGTTCGGGTATCTTTACACCTGGAGTCGGAGCCCTGAATTTTTTTCTGGAAAGATCTTTAAAGTCAGTAAAATGGAACGTTGTATGGATATTGCATCACCACGGTACCATGAGTCGAACAAATTTTGGAGGACTTGACCATGAAAAGAAATGTCATGCTGTTGTTGATGCTTGGAGGGCTGATTTTGTGGAGCGCGCCGGTATCGGCCGAGTTCATCAGCCAATGGGGGTATGTGACCGATGGCATTTTTACCGAGTGGGACAATGAGAATGGCGGGGATTCCAACATCGATCCGTTCAACGCCAAGACATTGTCCGGGGTGTCCGGCTACCAAGGTCTGGCCTGGGGCACGTCCACGGGATCGGGCCGAAGCCGTCTGACGCTGGGCGAAGTCGGGGGAACCTTGGCCACCAACGGTCCGTCCGATGACGCGATGACCATCACCCACTACAACCGGCCCGTTTACGGCCCTTCGCTTCAGTCGGGCACAGTCTTCGCGGTCTTGACCCTGACCCCGTTGGTGCCGTCCTTGCCGAGTCTGCCGATCTTTTCGACGCAACTGGATTTTGATTTTTTTGAGAGTCCGAACAGCGGCTTGAGCCAGGGGGATTTGTTTATCCTGGCCAATCCATTGGCCGCGACCGAAACATTCACCCTCGACGACTACGCGTACACCGTCTCCTTCACGGGTTTTTCCCAGATCACCGATACCAGTTATCTTGCCCTGCTCGCGCAAAATGGGTTCATCGAGCCGGGCGAGGACGTTTGGGGCTGGTACACGATGGAGGGCGCGACCAATGTCCTGCCCACGTACGTCCGGATCAGTGGAGAGCCCGTCTCGAATCCGGTTCCCGAGCCGGCGACCATGTTGCTTCTTGGGTCTGGATTCCTGGGCATGGGCCTGGCGGCCTGTCGTCGTTTGAAGAAGTGATGACGCGCCGCGTATCCGTGCCTCGCGTGCCGGGACGCTGTTTCGCGCCCCGGCTTTTCACGGAGACACGTGGCGTGCACGGCGGGCCGGCCGGTGCAACATCAAGGGGCATGGCCTGGAAGCGTTTCGACACCCTTTTCCGTCGAGGTCTGGCGCATGCTGGAAGTCGTGCTGATCCTTCTTGCCGTTCTCGTCAGCCAGGTCATGCAGGTTGTCGACGATTTTCTGAGTCAAGTCGGAGGGATTTCCCTGCTGCATGGTCTGCTGCTCGGCAGTGGTCAGATTCAAATCTGCAAGCTGCTGCTGGAATGGGGAGGGGCGAGGTTGGGATGGCTCGTGGTCGCGCTGGTTGGCCTAGCGGCCCTGACCGTGTCCCTGATCAAGATCCATCGAACGGGTTCGCGTTGGATTTTTGCTTTTAATTTTGGTGTGATAGTTGGAATTTTTGGCGCCGGAGTGGTGCTGATCTGAGCGGCGCGCACGGTGGCGCGGCACGGTACCAGCATCGGGATATCGAGTAAGCACGAAGCCGCGGCCTCGCGACGTTTCGCCGGATCGGGCCGGGTTGGAGGAAACATGGACAGATCCATCGAACGCAGGCGCACCATCCGCATTCGGCGTTCCGCGCTGACCGCGGCCAGGCTGGACGACATCGACAAGCCCGGAATCAAGGTCGCCGAAACCAAGGAAGAGCTGGAACAAGCCTTCCGCCTCGTCTACGAGGAGTACTACGATCAAGGGTATATCCCCAATCCCCATCCCCGGGCGATGCTTTACAGCATCTACAATTTCCTGCCCAAGACCTGCGTGTTCATTTTTCAGGCGTATCGGGATGTCATCTCGACCATCGCCTTTATTCCGGATTCCGCGCTGTTCGGGTTGCCCATGGATGCCTTGTACAAGGACGAGATCGATGAACTCCGCCGACAAGGGCGGAAGGTCGTGGAAATTGGGTCGCTGGCAACGGAAAAAACCCTGCGCGGCAAGAACGTGGTCATGTATTTGTACAAGACGGTCATCAATTACGGCCTCATGACCGGGGTGAACGACCTGTGCCTGACCGTGAATCCCAAGCATGTCCGTTTTTACAATGAAATCATGCTTTGCGAACAGATCGGCGAGGAAAAATACTACCCGACCGTGGGCGCCCCGGCGGTCTTGATGCGGGCCGATTTTGACTCCTACGCCGAAAGACTGATGCGGGCATACGCCGCGAGCGATTTCGAGACCGATTTGGCGTCCTTTTTTCTCAAGCTGAACACGTCCCACGTGGACCAAAACATCCAGTCCCTTGGATATGAGCACCATGAATTTTTGGACTATGACGCCGCCCGCTATTTTTTTCAGCAGCGGCCCGAAATTTTGGAGGAACTGGACCCGGAGCGGCTGGCCTATATCGAACGCGTTTATCACAAGGCCCTGTTTGTCCCTTCGATGGTGCCCTGGAATGATTCGCTCAACCTGATGGGGGCTTTATGTCGATCCACCCTGTGAATGGCTCGTCGCGCGAGCTGGACCCGACCAGTTTTCAAGACATCGCTCTGTCCCGTAATCATGGCCTGTTGAGCATCGACGAACAAGACCGGCTGGCTGGGGCCGTCGTCGCCATTCCAGGGCTGGGGGGGTCGGCGGCCAGCACCTCGCCTCCCTGGCGCGGACCGGGTTCCGCCGCTTTCGTCTGGCCGATCCGGACAGCTTCGAGATGGTCAACTTCAACCGTCAGCTTGGCGCGACCATGGCCAGTTTGGGCCGGCCCAAGCTCGATGTCATGCGGGAGCTGGCCCTGTCCATCAACCCGCATCTGGAAATCCAGGCGTTTCCCGAGGGCGTGACCGAGGACAATCTGGATGTGTTCCTGCGTGGCGCGGATGTTGTCGTGGACAGCCTCGATTTTTTTGCCTTCGCCATCCGGCGGCGGCTGTTCATGCACGCCTGGGACCTGGGTATCCCGGTCGTCACCGCCGGCCCCCTGGGCTTTGGGGCCGCGTTGTTGGTGTTCTCGGCCCCGGGTATGTCCTTTGACGAGTATTTCGATATTCACGATGGCCTGACCGAGGAAGAACTCCTGCTGCGCTTTGCCATGGGCCTGTCGCCGCGAGGCCTGCATTTTTGCTATATTGACCGGCAACGGGTCAGCCTGCGGCGGCGGCGTGGTCCATCCTCGTACATCGCCTGTCAGGCCTGCGCGTCCGTGGCCAGCATGGAAGGCGTGCGTCTGGTGCTGGGCCGGCCCGGAACGCGGCCGGCTCCGGCCTATCTGCAGTTCGATCCGTATTTGACCAAATTTTGCGCCGGCAGGCTGATGTGGGGCAACCGCAATCCGTCACAGCGGCTCAAGGGGAGCGGGTCGGCTTTAGGCCACCCGAAAAACCCGACGGCCCGGTGGTGGTGCCCCTGTCCGAGGCCGCGTTTAGCTACATCGTGTCGGCGGCCATTGCCGCGCCCTCGGGCGACAATGCCCAGCCCTGGCGCTTCACGCGGCTGGATGATGGCCTGGGGGTGCGAATGAACACCGAGGCGGAGCATTCGTTTTTTAATGTCCATCAATACGCGACCCTGATTTCCTGCGGCGCGGCGGCCGAGAACGCGGCCGTGGCCGCGCGTTCCCTGGGCCACGCGGCCACGGTCGATCTTCCCGAGGTGATCGACAGGAGCGGCCTGGTGGCCACTGTCGTCGTGGGGCGGGGGACGCGGGAGGATTTTTTGGGCGACGTCCTCTGGGATCGGTGCACGAACCGTCGGCATTTCCGGCGCGAGGACCTGTCGCCAGGGATCCTGGGCCGGGTCGAGGCCGAGGCCAAGGGGCTGGGCTGCGCGCTGCATGTCGTGCGTGGCGCCGGGCTGTCTTCCCTGGCCAGGATTGTCTTTCAGGCGGACCGGATCCGGACCGAACACCGGGGTCTGCACGAGCATTTCATGCGCATGGTGCGCTTCGACCCCGAGGAGGCGCGGACTTCCGGTGACGGCCTGCCGCTCAAGAATCTGCATGGCGGCGTGGCTGGCGAGTTTTTTTTGAAGCAGACCAGGGACTGGCGGCGGATGGCCGTGGCCAACACGTTGGGCCTGGGGCGCGTCGTGGCCCTGCATTCGGCCCAGGGCATCCGGAATTGTGGCGCGGCCTGCCTGCTGACGGCGCCGGGCCGGAGCTGGCGGGATTTCGTGACCGGTGGCCGCGCCCTGGAACGGTGTTGGCTGAAATTGACCGCCCTGGGGTTGGCCATGCAGCCCATGACCGCCGTGACCCTGTTTCGTCTGCGGTGGGACCTGGAAGGACCGGACGCGTTTCTGCCCGCCCACCGGGTGTTGCTGCGCGGGATTTGGCCGGAATTCGACGCGCTTTTCCCCAAGGTTGATTTCCACGGCCAAGGATTGATCATGCTTTTTCGCATGGGCCGGGGACCGGCCATCACGCACGGTACCTATCGTCGGCCCATGGCGACGTTCATGGCCGAGTAGTCAGGAGCATCCAGCTCGGTTCTGTTTTATTCGTCGCCTCGACGCGGAAGATCCCAAGCCTCCATCAAGAGACTTGGGATCTTCCGGTTTGAGTTGGGGAGGATCTATGCGGCGAGGCTAATCAGGCCGCCATGCGCCGCCGGGCCGCGGCGCCCAGGCCCAGCAGGCCACTGCCCAGAAGCAGCATGGTCGCTGGTTCGGGGACAGGCTGGTGGCGCATGGTTCCTGAATTTTCAACCATGATTTCCAAGCCGTTGTCGGAGGGTTCAATGCCGAGGATACGCGCGTTGAGATCCGCGAGGCCGACAATGGAGTTCTCGCCGTGCATGGCCAGAATGTCTTCCGCCTTCAGACCGTTGAATTCCCAGAAATCATTGAGGACACTGGCAAATCCAATGGTGAAGCTGAACGCGCCGTTGTTGTTGGCGCCTTCCTGCTGCACGAAGCCCGTCGCGCCGGCCTTGAGCAGGTTGAAGCTGCCCAGATCATAGTCGTACGTTCCCAAGCTCGCGTCGTCGGTGGCATACAGATGGATGCTTCCGGCATTCGGGTTGAAATGGATGTCGTACACCGGATTGGAGCCCGACAAGTCCACGTTGTCGATCCAGCCGGTCAAGTCGTCGAACTTGTAATAAATGTACGCGGAAGCGCCAGTCGAGGTGTTGAAGAAGACAGGCACGGAATCATGGGCGATCACGCCAAGGGCTCCGTATTCGGAGAAGGTGTCCCCGTCGGAGAGCACGCCATCTCCACCATAGCTCTGGTTGATATGGGACTGGAGGGGAAAGTCACCCGCGTTCGTGAAGTTCAGGAGCTCGTTGAACGAAATGGTTGTGCCGGTCCCGCCGGGATCCGTGGCTGTGTAACCGATGGTCCCCAGATTCCAGGTCCACGAGGAAAAGGCCCAGGCGCTTCCAGAGAAGAGCAGGGCAGCCATGGCCAGTGTGAGTAAAACCGAAAACTTTTTCATGATGCGCCTCCGTGATTGTTGTGACCATCCATGCCCAGAGCTAAGCAGTTCGTTTGATCGAGTCGGAATTGTTCGGTCACGAGAAGGGCGCCTTCACCGGGGCCGTGGCCACGGTTCCGGGCAAGGTCGAATACGCGGACAAGGGCACGCT
>RZYB01000114.1 GCA_009930495.1 Deltaproteobacteria bacterium | reverse complement strand
CGGTCCGGACCATGCCCTTGAACGAGGATTTGATTGTTTGGCATGGGTGCTTCATCTGGAAGAAAAACGCCCGGCTATCACCGCCAGCCCGGGCCTGGGTGGACATGGCCGTGGGAAAATGCGCCTGGCCCGAGGGGTTGTCCTGATCGAGGGGTGCCCGGCCAGGTTTTTTTGGATTTCAGATCAAGAAGGAAACGTCGTCTGGAAAATTCGATGCCACGCCTCACCGCAACTGGAAATGCAGGGGCAGGATGGCCTGGCAGGCCACGGGGCGGCCGTTCATGGTGGCGGGGCGGAAGCGGGAGCGCAGCGCGGCTTCGCGGGCGGCTTCTTCCATGCCGAAGCCGGCTTGGCGCAGAATCTCGACGGCCTCGACGTGGCCGGAAGCGTCGAGGGAAAGTTTAAGGATGACGGTGCCTTCCCGGCCCTGGCGGCGGGCCTCGCGCGGGTATTCGGGACGAACCAGACGGGCGATGCCCGGGCCGTTTGGGGCGCCGAAATGTAACGGCCCCATCCCGCCGCCTGCCGTGCCGCCTCCACGGTGAATCGAGGACGCTCCGCCGCCGTGGCCGGGTTTGTTCTCGGACGGCCTGTCTCCGTTGCCCGGCATGGAGGTGCTGGCCGAGTTTCCGGTGATCGTCAGGTTCGTGCCGGTCATGGCGGTCAGAGTGCTTTGCCGTGACAGCCGGGTCTGTGGGCTGATGGATGCTGCTTCAGGATTGGGCGGACGTGGTCGATGTGGTTTGGCCACGGGCGCGGTTTTGTTTTTTTGCGGTACGCGCGGCGTGGGCTGGGCTGGAAGGGCGGGAGTCGAGGATGGCCTTGACGGTGGAGCTGGCGCGTCATTGTTTCGGGGGATGGGCTGGTCGGCGCGCGCGTCCGGGGGAATGGCGGTTTGGCGTGGTCCGGCCTGGATGATCGGGATATTTTGCTGGCCGGGATTGCCGCCTCCGTCACCCAGAATTGACGCGCCCAGGTCCAGGGCTGGAAGACCCGGACCGATGGTTGCCCCCGGCCCCTGACCGAGCCAGACAAGGGTCGCGGCCAGGAACGTGGCATGCGTGACCAGGGCGCAGGCCAAGGACAGCAGGGCGGGCAGGACACGGCGTGGTTTTTTCCCGTGGACGGAGCCGGCCGCTTTTCCTATTTCTCCGGCCAGCGCCGTATTTGGCCGCGTGTTCGGGCGTGCGTCCGGGCACGTATCAACCAGCCAGGCCGCGTCCTGGCCTTCGAGGACATCATCGTGGATATTCAACTTGTCATTTCCGCTGGTCGGGAAAAATCGTTGCTCCGGCGTCATCCGTGGATCTTTTCCGGGGCCGTGGCTACTGTCAAGGGTCGCCCCAGGTCGGGCCAGACCGTGGAGGTGCTGTCCGCCAGCGGAAACTGGTTGGCCAGGGCCGCCTTTTCGCCCAAATCCCAGATCCAGGGCCGGGTCTGGACTTTTGATCCGGACGAGACCGTGGACGCGGCTTTTTTCCGGCATCGTATTGACCAGGCCCGCCAGCGGCGGACCGCCCTTATTTCCGCCGACTGCACGGGCGTGCGTTTGGTCCATTCCGAATCCGACGGCCTGCCCGGCCTCATTGTTGATCGTTACGCCAACGTCCTTGTGTTCCAGATTGTCACGGCTGGCTGCGAGTTTTGGCGCGACGCCATTATCGACGCCCTGCGCGGCCTTTTTCCTGACGACGTCATCCTCGAACGTTCAGACGTGGACGTGCGGGCCAAGGAAGGCCTGGACGAACGGATCGAGGCCGTGCACGGGGCCGTTCCGGATCAGATCGCCATCCGCGAGAACGGGGTGGACTATCTGGTCGATGTCCGCTCCGGGCACAAGACCGGCTTCTACCTGGACCAGCGCGACAGCCGTCAGGCCGTGGCCCTGGCCACGCGGACCATGGACCGTCCCCGGGTGTTGAACTGTTTCTGCTACACCGGCGGCTTTGGTCTGGCCGCGTTGCAGGGCGGCGCTGGCCATGTCACCCAGCTCGACGCCTCGGCTCCGGCTCTGGCCCTGGCCGAACGCAACCGCGAGCTGAACGCCTTCGCGCCGGAGCGCATGACAACGGTTTGCGGTGATGCTTTCCAGATTTTGCGGGGCTGGCGCAAGGAAAACCGGCAATTTGATCTCATCGTGCTCGATCCTCCCAAGTTCGTGGATTCCAAGGCCAGCCTGAACCGGGCCGCGCGTGGCTACAAGGACATCAATCTGTGCGCGTTCCGCCTGCTCGCGCCCGGTGGCCGGTTGTTCACTTTTTCCTGTTCCGGCTTGATGGAAGATGCCTTGTTCCAGAAGATCGTGGCCGACGCGGCCCTGGACGCCGGCCGCACCGGCCGCATTGTCCGCCGTCTGACCCAGGCCCCGGATCATCCCGTGGCCCTGGCTTTTCCCGAAGGTGCCTATCTGAAGGGCCTGGAAGTGGTCGTGGAATAGTTTCTATCGGGCCAAGTCAAGGCAAGGAGCGTTCATGCGGTATATTTTCAATGCCCACACCGACCCGGCCTTTAATCTCGCGGCCGAGGAATGGTTGCTGCGTAACACGGATGACGACATTTTCATGCTCTGGCGCAACGACAAGGCCGTCATTGTCGGGCGCAATCAGAACACGGCCGCCGAGATTGACGAGGCCTTCGTGCGTGAGCACGGCGTCGCGGTCATCCGGCGTCTGACCGGAGGCGGGGCCGTGTTCCACGATCTGGGCAACGTCAATTTTACCTTCATTCAGCACGGCGAGCAGGCCAGACACCTGGATTTCCATCGTTTCACAGTGCCCATTCTGGAGGCCCTGCGCGCCATGGGCGTGGATTGTCGGTTCGAGGGGCGCAACGATCTGGTCATCGATGGCCAGAAGTTTTCCGGCAACGCCCAACTCGTCGAGAAAGATCGGGTTCTGCACCACGGCACCCTGCTGTTTTCGGCCCGGATGGCCGACTTGTCCGGTGCCCTCAGGGTCAATCCGGTCAAGTTCGTGGGCAAGGCGGTCAAGAGCGTCACCAAGCGGGTGACCAACATTGCAAGCCATTTGCCCGCGCCCATGAGCGTGGAGGCCTTTATCGAACAGGTCATGGCCCATGTTTCGGGTGGTGCCTCGCGGTCGGCCCTGGGATTTACGTCCGGGGAAGAGGCCGGCATCGGGGAGCTGGTCCGGAGCAAATACGGGACCTGGGATTGGAATTTCGGGGCGTCGCCCACGTATGGTTTTACCCGTGGCACACGCACTCCGGGCGGGGTGGTCGAGGTTCATCTCGATGTCCACCACGGCCGTATCCAGGCCGCGCGGATTTTTGGGGATTTTTTCGGCACCCGTCCCGTGGCCGGATTGGAGGGCCGTCTCGCGGGCTGCCGGCACGAGAGGGCCGATATCCTGGCGGTGCTGGGCGATGTGCGGGTGGAGGAATTCATTCGCGACGTGGACGCGGCAACCTTTGTGGAGTGTCTTTTTTAGCTGTCCGGAAAGACGCGGTGCCCTGCACGGGCTGAAAGCCCGTGCAGGCTATGATGCCGGCGGGTAGCGGCTGGCGTCCCTGCCCGCCGGAATGGTCATTTACAAAAAACGGCCTGGAGTTTTCTTTCGGAACTCCAGGCCGTATTGCGTTGCAATGGTCGGCGGCTAGCGCTGCTGCATTTGTTCCATGGCCTGATCGAGCTCCATGGCCAAGGTGCGCAGGTTGTCGACGCCGGTCTTGAAGTCGTGCATGACCTGGACCGTGTTCTCGGCGATGGAATTGACCTCGTTGGTGGACCGGCCAATCTGCTCGCTGGCCGCGGATTGTTCCTCCGTGGCCGTGGCGATGGCCCGGATCTGATCGTTGGTTTCGCTGATGAGGCGCAGAATGGCGGCCAGGGAGTCGTTGGCCGCCTGGCTGAGTTCCGTGGCCTGGCCGATGACCTGGGCCGTGCCCTCCGTGGCCTGGATACTGGTCCGGGCGCTGTCCTGGATGGCCCGGATGTACTGGCTGACTTCGCTGGTGGCCTGCATGGTTTTTTCGGCCAGTTTGCGGACTTCGTCCGCGACCACGGCAAAGCCGCGCCCGGCGGCGCCGGCTCGGGCCGCCTCGATGGCCGCGTTCAGGGCGAGAAGGTTGGTCTGGTCCGCGATATCGTTGATGACGGCCATGATGCGCCCGATGCCCTCGGCCTGGGTGCCCAGGGTGCTCATCTCGGATTTGAGTTGGCCGGCCCTGGTGTTGACCTGGTCCATGACCTGGATGACCTCGCCGACAATGCGCGCGCCATCGGAACCCGTGGATTCGGTTTTAGACGCGGCCTGGGACGCGGAACCCGCGTTGCGGGCCACCTCCAGGATGGTCGCGTTCATCTGGTCGATGGCCGTGGCCACCTCGGCCGTGCGCATTTGCTGCAATTCGACATCCTGGCTGGCGCCCGTGACCTGATTCAGGAGCTGCCCGGCCAGCTCGGTGACTTCGTGGGCAATGTTCAGGGCCTGACGCGCGCCCGTGGCGATACGCTCGTTTTGGGCCAGGATTTGGTCTTCCTTGAGCTTGATATTGGTGAAGTCCATGACCGAGGTGAAGGCGCCCCGGATTTCCCCACTGGCGTTCACCAGGGGGAAGGAGGCGATGGAAATGTATTTGGTGTTGTTTTTGCGGGACTGCATTTCGGTTTTGGCGAATTGCTTGTCCTTGGCCCGAATGGCCTTGTCACAGATGGTCTCGCACTGGTCGTTGTAGAAGAACTCGGAAAAAAGGCGGCCTTGAAAGCTTTCCGGGGCGCCGTCCTGTTCCGTCAGCCGGACCATGGGAGCGTTGAGCCACTCGATGCGGCCTTTGTTGTCGACAATGGCCATGGGCATCATCAGGTTATGAAGCACCGTGTCGTTGAGGACGGATTTTTCCATGAACTTCCGGCCAAGCTCCGCGATGTCGCGTCCCAGGATGTCGAGTTCGATTGGAAGGTCCGCAATGGGCGGCGTATTCTGTCCGGCTGCATGGGCCGCGGTACATTGGTGCAGGCTTGCGAGAGATGGAAGAACCCGGCGTTCCAGATATAGAGCCGCCCCGCCCAGGAGAAACAGGCCGGCCACTCCCAGGATCATGGTTGCCGCGCTGCCCAGGTTCAGGGCGATGACGGCCAGATTCAGCAGCCCAGCGAGACCGAGAAGAAGATGGAAAATCCGTCGCATGATGCCTCCCTCTGATTAAACGTACCACGGCCGCGGGGTGTGGGCATGTGGCACATCGAGCCAGCTGGTGGCGCGTAGTGACACAAACGGGCCGTTTTACGGACGGCCCATATGACCCACGGCGAAAATCTTGAGTTGTTAGGATACCTTGGACCCGCTCGTGACTCCCGAACTTGGTCCGAGGAGGGCGAGACCGCCATCCTGTTTCACTGCCAGAATCATGCCCTGGGAGACCAGCCCACGGAGCTTGCGCGGCTTCAGGTTGGCCACGATGACCACCTGCCGTCCGACAAGGTCCGCTGGCGCCCAAAACTCGGCGATGCCGGACACGATCTGGCGCGGGCTGTCCTCGCCCGCGTCCACCTTGAGCACGAGCAGACGATCCGCCTCGGGGTGCTTGTCCACCGACAAGACCGTGCCCACCCGCAGATCAACCTTGGCGAAGTCCTCGAATTCGATGCAGGTTGGACAGGCCATGGCCGGCTGGGGCGTCTGTTCCCTGGGGGCCTTGGCGTCCTTGGCCTTCTTGGGTTCGGTCGGTGTTTCGGCCTTGGGTTCCAGATCCTGGCGCGGGAAAAGGTTGGACCGATCGGCGACCTTGGTTCCCGGCTGTAGACCGAACCAGGACGACACCTCCGATTCCAGATCGACGCCGGCCAGGTCGAACACGCCGCCAAGTTGGGCGATCATGGTTTCGGCCGTGGAGGGCATGACCGGCCAGAGATGCACGGCCACCTTGCGCAGGCCTTCCAGGATCACGTACAACACCGTGCCCAGCCGGGCCATGTCCTTGTTTTTGAACAGGGTCCAGGGCGCGGTGGTGTCGATGTATTTGTTCAGGAAGCGGATCAATTCCCACAACGATTTAATGGCCCGCGAGAACTGGAAATGCTCGAACTGGATCTGGAAATTGGTCATGGCGTTTTGGCCGAGATCCAGCACTTCCCGGTCCACGTCGAGCAGGTCGCCACATTCCGGGACCGCGCCGCCGAAATACTTGTGGGTCATGGACAAACTGCGCGAGTATAGATTGCCAAGATCGTTGGCCAGATCGGCGTTGAAACGGCCGACCAGGGCCTCCTCGCCAAAGGACGAATCCTGACCGAAACTCATTTCCGAGAGCAGGAAATACCGAAACGCGCTCAGGCCGTACTTCTGGGCCATGTCCAGGGGGGCGACGACGTTGCCCAGGCTCTTGGACATCTTGGTTTCGTTGATGGTCCAGTAGCCGTGCACGCGCAGCCCCTTGTAGAGCGGGATGCCGGCGGCCATGAGCATGGTCGGCCAGAACACGGCGTGGGGTTTCAGGATGTCCTTGGCCACGAGGTGGTGCGCGCCGGGCCAGTATTTCCTGAACGCCTCGCCATCCGGATAGCCCAGGGCCGAGATGTAGTTGATCAGGGCGTCGAACCAGACATAGGTCACGAAATCGCGGTCAAAGGGGAGCTCGATGCCCCAGGTCAGACGGGTCTTGGGCCGCGAGATGCACAGATCGCCCAGGTCTTCCTTGAGCATGGACAGGACCTCGTTGCGGTAGCGCTCGGGCTGGATGAAATCCGGATTGGCCTCGATGTGCGCCCGCAATGGCTCCAGATATTTGCTCATGCGGAAAAAATAGTTCTTTTCCTTGATGAAGGTCGGCACGGTCTGGTGATCCGGGCATTTGCCGTCCACCAGTTCTTTTTCGGTGTAAAAACGTTCGCAGCCAAAGCAATAATGCCCACCGTATTCGTCGAAATAGATATCCCCCTTGTCGAAAACCTGCTGCAGCACGTGCTGGACGCATTTTTTGTGGTGCTCGTCCGTGGTCCGGACAAAGGCGTCGTTGTCGATTTCCAGGCTCGGCCACAGATTTTTGAAGAGCTGGCTGATGGTGTCGGCGTATTCCTTGGGCTGCTGGCCATTGGCCTCGGCCGCCTGGACGATCTTGTCGCCGTGTTCGTCGGTGCCGGTCAGAAAAAAGGTGGCGTCGCCCTTCAGACGATGGAAGCGACTGATACTGTCGGCGACGATGGTCGTGTAGCCATGACCCAGGTGCGGCTTGGCGTTGACGTAGTAGATGGGCGTGGAAATGAAAAAGGGCTTCACACAATCTCCTTGAAAGCTGGGCCGTGGGGCCGTTTAGTCGTGCTCTGGGGTTTGGGGGCGATCCGGGCGCGGGGCGCGTGATGGACCAGGTTTGCGCCGCTTGTCCTTGTGGCGTGGGTCTCGTCGGGGAGTTCCGTCGGTCTCCGATTTGACTTCCTCGCCTCGGGGACGGGGGCTGCCCGCGCGCTCGGGACGGTTTTGGTCCAGGCGATCCTGGCGTTCGGGCCGTTCGGGGCGCTCCGGGCGTGGCGCGCGTCGGGAATCGCCGTCCTCGGCGCGGGGCCGTTCCGGGCGTTCGCCCGGATGGCGCGGCCGTTGCTCCCGTCGTTGCGGCTTGAAGGGCTTGCGCTCGGGGCGTGGTCCCTTGGAGCGCAATTCCGGATCGACCAAGGCCTCCAGCTCGGCCGGAATGTCGTCGGTGGTGTCGTCCTGGACCTGGACGCGGGGCTGATCCAGGAGGATGGCGTTCCAGTCGGCCAGCGTGAAATCCAGTTCTTCCCCGGCTTCGGTCAGAACGCTGACCGAGTCGCGGAACATGTTGGAACGCAACGTCTTCATTACGCCCTGGGTCGTGGAATATTTCCGGCCAAGCTTGGGCGCGCGGTGCTGGAAGTCGGAGTAGTTGTCCTTTTCATAGGCCAGGCAGCACAAGAGCCGGCCGCAGACTCCGGAAATCTTGGCGGGATTTAAAAACAGGTTTTGATCCTTGGCCATTTTGATGGTCACGGGCTCGAATCGGCGCAGATAGCGGCGGCAGCAGCAAACCTGGCCGCAGTTCCCCAGCGCTCCGATCATTTGGGTCTCGTGACGGACGCCGATCTGACGGAGTTCGATGCGGGTGCGGTAGTTGCGGACCAAATCCTTGACCAGTTCGCGGAAGTCGACCCGTCCCGGGGCGGTGAAGAAAAAAATCATCTTGCTCTTGTCGAAATAGACTTCGACATCGACCAGTTTCATGTCCAGACCCAGGCGGGCGACGCACTGCTGGCAGAATTTCTTGGCTTCCCTGGCCAAGCCCTGGTTTTCGATGCTGATTTCCTGGTCTTCCTGGTTGGCGGGGCGGTAGATGGGCTTGACCGTGTCCGGATCGACGCCGGCGGGAATATCATCCCGGATGGCCACGATGTCTCCAAACCCGATTCCTTCCTCGGTTTTGACCAGAACCTTGTCGTGCAGGGACAACACAAAGGGGCTGGCCAGAAAAAAATAAATTTGTCCTTGGCGTTTGAATGAAACTCCGACGTATTGGGCCATTATGTATCCTGAAGCGTTCCGGCGCGGCGCGGGAACGCGGCGTGTGAAAACGTGAATGGCGCTGGGCGCACAAAAAACCGGCTCCGGGCAGTGCCCGGAACCGGTTGTGTACCCACGGAAGGAGAAAGTGACAAGTCAGAGAACCCCGAGTCGGCGGGCGATTTCCCGGGCCGAACGCCGTCCCGCGCCCATGGCCAGGACCACCGTGGCCGCGCCGGTGACGATGTCTCCTCCGGCGAAAACCATGGGGATTTCGGTTTCACCGGTTTCGGGATTGGCCTGGATGTAGCCCCATTTGTTCAGGGTCAGTTCCGGGGTTTCGCGCAGCAGGACCTGGTTGGGGCCGGTGCCGATGCCCAGAATGGCCAAGTCCGTGGGGATGTCGAAAAACGCGCCATCCACGGCCACGGGTTTGCGCCGGCCCGAGGCGTCGGGCTCGCCCAGTTCCATGCGTTGCACGGTCAGACTCTTGAGGTGTCCGGTCTCGTCGCCGTTAAAGGCAATGGGCGCGGCCAGATTCTCCAGACAGACGCCTTCTTCCAGGGCATGTTCCAGCTCTTCCCGGCGGGCCGGCATTTCGTCCTTGGTCCGACGGTAGACGATGGTCACCTTTTCCGCGTCCAGGCGCAGGGCCGTGCGTGCCGCGTCCATGGCCACGTTGCCACCACCCAGAACGATCACCTGGCGGCCGGCGGCCACGGGCGTGTCCACCTCCGGGAATTTGTAGCCACGCATGAGG
>RZYB01000113.1 GCA_009930495.1 Deltaproteobacteria bacterium | reverse complement strand
ATGGACGCCTTGCCGCCGCTGTGCTGTTCGGTCTTGCCAGCCCGCGAGCCACAGCCCATGCCGATATTCTTGATGGCCCCGCCAAAACCGGTCATTTCGTGACCCTTGAAATGGGTCAGGCTGATGAACACGTCCGCGTCCATGACGGCCCGACCGATCTTGGCCTCCTTGACATATTCGCCGCCGACCACGGGCACGGCGATGTCGTCCGTGCCTTTGAGGCCATCGCCGATGAGCAGGGGACAGCCCACGGTCAGGGGCGTGAACCCGTTTTCCCAGGCGCATTCCAAATGTTCCAGGGCGTTTTTGCGCTTGCCCGGATACATGGTGTTGCAGTCCGTCAGAAAGGGCTTGCCGCCCAGTTCCTTGACCACGTCCACCACGGCCCGGGAATAGTTGGGCCGCAGATAGCTGATGTTGCCCAGTTCCCCGAAATGCAGCTTGATGGCCACGAACTTGCCGTCCATGTCGATCTCGCCAATGCCGGCCTTTTTGATCATCTTCTTGAGCTTGGTCGGCAGCCCGTCACCAAAAGCCTTGGTGCGGAAATCCGCAAAATAGACCTTTGCCTTTTCCATGGTATCCCCCTGTCGTGTTGATGTGCGTGTTTGCGTGAAACCGGCCAAGTGTTCCCACACGTTGCCAGCGATTCGCTCCAGTCTTCAAGAAAAAATGAAACCGGGGTATCCCCAGAAATTCAAGGGTGTTTCGGAGCAGCTTTTACGTGACCCTGGCTTCGGCAATGTCTCAAGAAATTTTTCACGGCCAGTTCTTGACGAATAAGTGAACGATCGTTAACAAGCCGCCCATGGCAAAAAGACTGACAACAACCATTCGTCGGGAGCAGATCGCCGAAGCCGCCCTGGCCCTGGTGGCCGAGCAGGGCGTGGCCGCGCTCACGGCCCGCAACGTGGCGCGGGCCATCGGCGTGACCGCGCCGGCTTTGTATCGGCATTTTCCCGGTGGCAAGGCCGATATCCTGGCCAGCGTTCTTGATTTGCTGGACGCTGTCAAATTTCAGGGGTTGCGTCAGGCCATGGGGGAGCCCGGTCCGGCCCTGGCCAAGCTGCGCCGCTGCTATCAGCTGCACATCGAAACCATCCAGCGCTACCGCGCCCTGCCCAACCTCGTTCTGGCGGATTCCCTCTGGGATGAAGAGCCGAAACTGCGCGAGAGGCTGTACACCTCGCATCATGACCAGCAGCGGATGATCGCGGAGATTATCGCGGAGGGGCAAACCCAGGGAGAAATCCGGGCCGATATCAGCCCGGATCAGATTTTCGTTCAGTTTTTGGGCCAATTTCTGACCGTCGCCATTCTGTATAGCCGGCCCTGGAACATGATCGATCTCAAGGCCCAGGCCGAGGCCAACTGGAAGATGTTTGTCCAGGCCGTGGCCCTGTAAATTTTTTTAACTTCTAAGTGAACAACTGTTCACATTTTTTTCCGTCGCACGCATAACGCAAGGAAGGTTTTTATGAAGAAAATAGCTGTATTCGTTATTGTGGCCACCGTGTTCGGGCTGGGCTATCTGGCCTGGAACACGCCGTCCCAGGCCGACGCTCCGGCAGGGAAGGCCCAGGCGCCCGCGCCGGAAGTGGGCGTGGTGACCATGCGCCAGGAGGACGTGCGTTTGACCTCGGAGCTGCCCGGCCGCACGGCTGTGTATCAGGTCGCGGAAATTCGGCCCCAGGTTGGCGGTATCATCGAGAAGCGGACCTTCAAGGAAGGAACCGAGGTCAAGGCCGGGGACGTGCTCTATCAGATCGATCCGGACAGCTACGAAGTGGCCGTGGCCCAGGCCCAGGCCGCCGTGGCCAAGGCCCAGGCGGAACTGGAGCCATTGCGCCTCAAGGCCGTGCGCTACAAGGATTTGATCCGGACCAAGGCGGTCAGCCAGCAGGATTACGACGAAGCCCAGGCCAATTACGCCTTGGGCAAGGCCAATGTCGCCTCGGCCCGGGCGCAGTTGGAAGCGGCGCGCATCGATGTGCGCCGCACCAAGGTCACTTCGCCCATTTCCGGGCGCATCGGCCGTTCGGCCGTTACTCCGGGCGCCCTGGTCACGGCCAATCAGGCCCAGGCCATGGCCACGGTGCAGCAGCTCGACCCCATTTACGTTGATCTGACCCAGTCCAATGTCGAGTTGCTGCGCCTCAAGCACGCCCTGGAACGCGGGGATATCCAGTCCGCCGGCGAGGCCGGAACCAAGGTCCGTCTCGTTCTCGAGGATGGCACCGAGTATCCGGAGATGGGGAGCCTGCAACTGGCCGAGGCCAATGTCGATCCGACCACGGGTTCCGTGACGCTGCGCGCCGAGTTCCCCAACCCCAGGCGTGATCTGTTGCCCGGCATGTATGTGCGCGCCATGATCGAGGAGGGCGTTTTGGCCCAGGCGATGCTTGTTCCCCAGGAAGCGGTGGTCCGCAATGCCCAGGGGCAGGCATTGGCCATGGTCGTGGACGCCGGGGACAAGGTTGTCGCCCGGCCCCTGGAGCTTGATCGTGCCGTGGACGGCAACTGGGTCGTGCTCAAGGGGCTGGCCGCCGGTGACCGCGTCGTGGTCGAGGGTCTGCAAAAGGCCCGGCCCGGCATGCAGGTCCGTGTTGCCCAGGGTTCGATGTAGGAGGACCCCATGGCACATTTTTTCATCAATCGCCCGGTTTTTGCCTGGGTTCTGGCCATCGCGACCATGCTGGCCGGAGTCCTGTCCATCTTCAATCTGCCCATCGCGCAGTATCCGCCCATCGCGCCGCCATCCGTGTCCATCAGCGCGACGTATCCCGGCGCCTCGGCCAAGACCCTGGAAGACTCGGTGACCCAGGTCATCGAGCAAAAAATGAAGGGCATCGACAACCTGGACTACATGTCCTCCACCAGTGAATCCTCGGGTCAGGCAACCATCACCCTGACCTTCAAGGCCGGCACCAATCCGGATATCGCCCAGGTCCAGGTCCAGAACAAGCTCCAGCTGGCCATGTCCCTGTTGCCGCAGGAAGTGCAGGCCCAGGGCGTGCAGGTCACCAAGGCGGTCAAGAACTTTGTCCAGGTTTTGGGCTTCGTGTCCGAGGACGGTTCCATGGACCGGGGACAGCTGGCCGATTACGTGGCCGCCAATATCCTGGATGGCCTGAGCCGCGTCGAGGGCGTGGGCGAGGTGACGTTGTTCGGCTCCCAGCACGCCATGCGTGTCTGGCTCAACCCCGACAAGCTGCATACCTATAATTTGGTCCCGGCCGACGTGGCCGCCGCCATCAAGGCCCAGAACGCCCAGATTTCCGCGGGTCAGTTGGGCGGTCTGCCTTCGGTGGAGGAGCAGCGCATCAATTTCACGGTCAGCGTCCAGGATCGTCTCCAGACCCCCGAGCAATTCCGGGACATTCTGCTCAAGGTCAACGCCGATGGCTCCTCCGTGCGTCTGGGTGACGTGGCCAAGGTGGAACTGGGTGCCGAAAATTCCCAGATCGCGTCCCGCTACAACGGACAGCCCGCGGCCGCGGCGGCCATCAAACTGGCCACCGGCGCCAATGCCCTGCAAACAGTGGAAGCCGTGGCCAAATACATCGAGGACTCCAGCTCCACCTTTCCGACCGGTTTGAAGGTCGTGGCCGCGTTCGACACCACGCCGTTCGTGCGCATCTCCATCGAGGAGGTGGTCCGTACCCTGCTCGAAGCCGTGATCCTGGTTTTTCTGGTCATGTACCTCTTCTTGCAGAATTTCCGGGCCACGCTCATCCCGACCATCGCCGTGCCCGTCGTGCTCTTGGGCACTTTCGGCGTCCTGGCGGCCTTTGGCTACTCCATCAACACCCTGACCATGTTCGCCATGGTCCTGGCCATCGGCCTTTTGGTCGATGATGCCATTGTCGTGGTCGAAAACGTGGAGCGCATCATGCACGAGGACGGCCTTTCTCCCCGTGAAGCGACCCACCAGTCCATGACCCAGATTTCCGGGGCCCTGGTCGGCATTGCCCTGGTGCTGTCCGCCGTGTTCGTGCCCATGGCGTTTTTTGGCGGTTCCACCGGCGTCATCTACCGGCAGTTTTCCATCACCGTGGTTTCGGCCATGGTTCTCTCGGTGCTGGTGGCCTTGGTGCTGACCCCGGCCCTGTGCGCCACCTTGCTCAAGCCGCCCAAGGCCGGACATGGTCAGCGCGGTTTTTTTGGGTGGTTCAACCGGGGCTTCGACCGCACGGCCAGCGGCTACCAATCCATGGTCGGCGGCATGGCCCGGCGTTGGGGGCGGTCCATGATCGTTTATGCCCTGATCATCGCCGGCATGATGTTTTTGTTCAAGCGTCTGCCCACGGGCTTCTTGCCCGACGAGGACCAGGGTATTCTTTTCGTGCAGGCGCAGTTGCCCATTGGCTCCACCCAGGACAAAGCCATCGACGTGCTCAAGCGTATCGAGCACCATTTCCTGGAGAACGAGAAGCAGGCCGTGGAATCGATGATGGCCGTGGCTGGCTTCAGTTTTGCCGGTAACGGCCAGAATACGGCCATGTGCTTTGTGCGTCTCAAGGATTGGAGCCAGCGCAAGACGCCCGATCTGCGGGTCAAGGCCATCGCCGGCCGGGCCATGGCCGCCTTTTCCCGGTATCGCGACGCCATGGTTTTCGCCTTTGCCCCGCCGGCGGTGTTGGAGTTGGGCAATGCCGTGGGTTTTGATTTTGAACTGCAGGACATGGCCGGTCTTGGCCACGAAAAGCTCACGGCCGCCCGTAACCAACTTCTGGGCATGGCCGCCCAGAGCCCGGATCTGGCCATGGTCCGGCCCAATGGTCTGGACGACACGCCCCAGTACCGCATTGATATCGACTGGGACAAGGCCAGCGCCCTGGGTCTGGCCGTGTCCGACGTGACCAGCGTCATCGCCACGGCCTGGGGCAGTTCTTATGTCAATGACTTCCTGGACAAGGGCCGGGTCAAGAAGGTCATCATGCAGGGCGAGGCCCCTTTCCGCATGATGCCCGAGGACATTGGCCGTTGGTACGTGCGTGGCAAGGCCGGTGACATGGTGCCCATGTCCAACTTCGCCACGGCGCACTGGACGTCGGGCTCGCCGCGTCTGGAACGGTACAACGGCGTGCCGGCCATGCAGATCCTCGGCGCTCCGGCTCCGGGCAAGAGCTCGGGACAGGCCATGGCCACCATGGAGGCCCTGGCCAGGGAACTGCCCGAGGGCATTGGCTATTCCTGGACCGGCTTGTCCTTTCAGGAGCGCCAGGCTGGCTCGCAAACCACCATGCTGTATTCGTTGTCCATCATCGTGGTCTTTTTGTGTCTGGCCGCCTTGTACGAAAGTTGGAGTCTGCCGGCCTCGGTCATCCTGGTCATTCCGGTGGGCGTCCTCGGGGCCCTGGCCGCGGTCAGTCTGCGCGGTTTGTCCAATGACGTGTATTTTCAGGTCGGCCTGCTGACGACCATGGGACTGGCGGCCAAGAATGCCATTCTCATCGTCGAATTCGCCAAGAGTCTGGTCGAGTCCGGGATGGAAGTCATTCCCGCCGTGACTCAGGCCGCCCGGCAGCGTCTGCGGCCCATCATCATGACCTCCCTGGCCTTTGGCCTGGGCGTGCTGCCCCTGGCCCTGAACGCCGGCGCCGGTTCGGGAGGGCAGAACTCCATCGGCACGGGTGTTATCGGCGGCACCATTTCCTCGACGATTCTGGGTTCCTTGCTGGTGCCGGTGTTCTTCGTCATCGTGGCCCGGGTACGTCGGCCCACGCAACATCCCAAACCGTGCGGATCGCGCATCATACCTGGAGGTCACGCATGCGAGGATTGATTCCGTTGTTTCTGATGATTTTGGCCACGGGCTGCGCGTCCCTGGCTCCAGATCGGCAGCGCCCGGCCATGCCCGTGCCCGATGTCTGGCCGGACGCGACCACGGCAGAGGCAAATGCCACGACCCTGGGTTGGCGGGACGTGTTTCCCGATCCGACCTTGCAACGCCTCATCGCCACGGCTTTGAGCGAAAATCGCAGTCTGCGGCAAACCGTCCTGGCCATGGACAAGGCCCGGGCCCAGGCTGGTATCGCCCGCGCGGACCGTTTTCCGAACGTGGACGCATCGGGGAAAAATTCGAACCAGCGCCTGCCCGCCGATATGCGTGGCGGGGTCGAGGGCATTGACCGGCAGTGGAGCGTGGGCTTGGGCGTCACCTCCTTTGAGCTGGATTTTTTTGGACGGGTCAAGAATTTGGAAGAAGCGGCCTTGGAGCAATATTTGGCCACCGAGGAGGCTCGACGGGCCGCGCATATTGCCTTGGTCTCCCAGGTTGCCCAGGGATATCTCGCCCTGGCCGGCGACCGCGAAGCCCTGGTCCTGGCCCGGGAGACGCTTAAAAGTCGCGAGGCGACCCTGACCCTGACCAAGGCCCAGGTGGCCAATGGGTTGGCCACGGAACTGGAGCGTCATCAGGCCGAGGAATCCGTGGCCGTGACCCAGTCCGAGGTGGCGCGGCTCACGGCCCAGGTTGCCATGGACAGAAACGCACTGGCCGTCCTGGTCGGCGTACCGGCGGGAAATCTGGATCTTCCGGCCCGGGCCATTGACGACGTGGCCGTGAACGAGGTCGTGGCGCCGGGTTTGCCTTCGGATCTTCTGACCCGTCGGCCGGACATCCTGGAGGCCGAGCACCGGCTTTGGGCCGCCGGTGCCGAGATCGGCGCGGCCAGGGCCGCGTTTTTTCCGCGCATCACGCTGACATCCACGGCCGGTCTGGCCAGTCTGGAGCTGACCGATCTTTTTGACGCGGCCCAGCGGACATGGACCTTCGTGCCGAGCATCACCCTGCCCATCTTTGACGCGGGTCGGAACAAGGCCAACCTGGCCGCTGCCGAGGCCGAGCAGAAAATCCGCGTCGCGGCGTATGAACAGGCCATCCAGACCGCGTTCAGGGAAGTGTCCGACGCCTTGGCCAAGGTCGGGGGCTACGCCGGTCAGGTTCAGGCCCAGACCCGCCGCGTGGCCAGCGCCGGAGCCAGCCGCGAGCTGGTCGATCAGCGCTACGAGGCCGGCCTGGAAAGCGCCTTTGCCGTGCACGACGCCGAACGGACCCTGTTTTCGGCCCGTCAGGATTTGTTGAATGCCCGACTGGCCCAGAAGCTCAATGTTGTCGGGCTGTTCGCCGCCCTGGGCGGAGGATGGGAGGAAATGGCCGTTTCGGCGGCGCGTCGGTAAACCGTCTTTGCCCTTGATCATGAAAAAACCCGCTTCCTTGGAGGCGGGTTTTTTCATGGATGCGGGGTTTGGGAGTGGGCCGTTATTTCGAGTATTCGTAGCGCTTGGTGACCCGGTCCGCGATTTGGGCGCGGGTGAAGCCGTCCTGCTTGTACTTGGCGAAGCGTTCCTCGGCCTCCTGGCTGCACAGGTCGCAACCCTGAACCGGAACGTACAGGCCCAGGGATTTGGGCGAGCGGTCGCTTTCGGTCTCGACGATGATCAGACCGGGGCAGTGCGGGCAGTCCTTGACGCGTTCGACCTGGGTTTCGGTGATATCGTCCGTGTCATAGTAGATGGATCTGCGACGCACGAAATAGCCGTTCTCGCGCTTGGCGTCGGACGGCCTCGGATTGAAATAGACCTCCGGCAGTTGGTCGCATAGGGCCGAGAGGTAGTCCATGGTCGATTTTTGCTCGCGCAGTTTCTCCCGATCCAGCTCCGGCTCCTGGACATTGGAAAAATCCACTCCGGCCAGGGCCAGGCTGATGCCCAGGTTGACGTAGGGCAGGGCGCCCTTGATGGCGTATCCGCCTTCGAGCACGGCGATGTCCGGCTTGAGCATGGCCGTCATCTTGGCATAGCCCTGGGCCGTGAAGTTCATGTTGGTGATGGGGTCCGAGAAATGGTTGTCCTGCCCGGCGGAGTTGATGACCAGATCTGGTTTGAAATGCTCCAGAATGGGCATGACGATGCGTTCCATGGTCATCAGGTAGCCGTCGTCGGAAGTGCGCGGCGGCATGGGCACGTTGATGGTCCGACCCAGGGCCTTGGGACCGCCGCATTCGGACGGAAAGCCCGTGCCCGGATACAGGGTGCGGCCGTCCTGGTGCAGGGAGATGAAGAGCACGTCCGGGTCGTGCCAGTAGATGTCCTGGGTGCCGTCGCCGTGGTGGCAGTCCGTGTCGACCACGGCCACGCGCAGGTTGCCGTAGTGCTCGCGGATCCATTCGATCATGAGCGCTTCGATGTTGATGGTGCAAAATCCCCGGCTGCCGTGCACCGTGCGCATGGCGTGGTGTCCGGGGGGGCGGACCACGGCGAAGGCCCGCTGGCGTTCTTTTTCCATGATCAGCCGTGCGGCCCGGATGACCCCGCCGGCGGAAATGAGGTGGGAGTTGGTGCACACCGAGGCCACGTCCGGAAAGCAGAAATGGGTGCGCATGATGTCGGTTTCCGTGGCGATGAGGGGCCGGTATTCGCGGATGCCCTCGATGTCGAAGATGCCTTCCTCGCGGAATTGGTCCTGGGTGTAGAGCAGGCGTTCCTCGCGTTCCGGGTGCGTGGGCGAGATGGCCCAGTCGAAGGCGGGAAAAAAGATGATGCCGAGGCTCGATTGTGCTGTGAGCATGGTCTCTCCGGGCTAGGATTCCAGGGTGGTGATGACGCCGGGCCGCATCTGGCAGCGAACGCGGATATTGCGGCCGATGGTGTAGTGCCCCTCGACCATGTTGAAGGCTTCGGCCTGGATGACCTGGATGTCGCCATCCTCGGCCGGGATGCCTTGTTTTTCCAATTCGGCCCGCAACATGGTGGTGGCGTCGTGCACGGCCTCGTCCAGGGTGTAGGTGCGCTTGACGGCCTTGTGGATGCCCAGGCCCGGCACGGTGAAACTGCCGCGCGAGGTGTCCACGGTCAGCACCAGGGACTGGGTCGGCCGGGTCAGGCCGGCGCCGATGGCATTGGCGACCGCGCTGTGTTCCGGCGCGACCACGGGCAGGCCGAATTCCGCCTCCAGGATGGGGGCCATGGCCTGGGCCGGGCCGCCGATGACCAGGATGCGTTTGGGCTGGACCGTGCGGTCTTCCAGAATTTCCTGGATGGTGTAGACCGGACGGGCGTTGATGGCCGCCAGGAAGGCCGCGATTTTTTTCTTGAGGGTGGCCATGGCCACGACCACGGCCTGTTCCGCGCATTCCCGGGCCGACATGCCCTGGGCCATGGCCACTTCCTTGATGCCCTTGGCCGAGCGTTCGCGGTCGCCAAACTCCGCGTGGCCAAGGACATTCATGGCGTCCATCAGGGCCGGCGCCGGACCACCGGCGGCCATGCACGGCCCGTGACGGTCCGGACC
>RZYB01000112.1 GCA_009930495.1 Deltaproteobacteria bacterium | reverse complement strand
ATGTAGGAACACAGGGGCTCTTCGCCCATATAGTTGTTGTTCATGGAATACGCCCTGGCCCGGCAGCCCCCGCAGACCTTATGGTACTCGCACACGCCGCATTTGCCCTCGTATTCGTCCTGGTTGCGGAATTGTTTGAATTGTTTGGCGTTGCGCCAGATTTCCGGGAACGGCGTGGTCCGCACATTGCCGCAATCCAGCTCCAGATAGCCGCATGGCTGAACCTGGCCGACATGGGAGATGAAGCAAAAGCCCGTTCCACCCAGACAGCCCCGGGTCATGGCGTCCAGGCCGAAGTTTTCCGGCGTGACCGGAATGCCCTCGGCCTTGGCCCGTTGGCGCATGATGCGGTAGTAATGCGGGGCGCACGTGGCTTTGAGATGCATCTTCGTGGTTTTGCGGAAATCGTAGAACCAGTTCAGTACGTCCTCGTAGTCCTGGGCCGTGATGACCTCGGCTCCGAGTTGGGCCGCTCGTCCCGTGGGCACGAGCAGGAAAATATGCCAGGCCGCCGCGCCGATGTGATCGCACAGCTCGAAAATCTGTTTGAAGCTGCCGAGGTTTGCCCGGGTCACGGTGGTGTTGATCTGGAAGGGGATGCCCGCGTCCTTGAGGTAGCCGATGCCGAGCATGGACGCGTCAAAGGCTCCGGGCACGCCCCGGAAATCGTCATGGCTGGCCGCGTCGGGGCCATCAATGGAGATGGAGCAACGCTGTACTCCGGCCGCGACCATTTTGGCCGCTGTTTCCGGCGTGATCAAGGTCCCGTTGGGAGACATGACGCAGCGCAGACCCTTGTCCGTGGCGTAGCGCATCAATTCGTACACGTCCTGGCGCATCATGGGATCGCCGCCAGTGAAAATAATGATGGGGTTGCCAACTTCCGGAAAGGTGTCGATCAGCGCCTTGGCTTCGGCCGTGTCCAACTCGCCCTCGTAGGGTTCCAGATGGGCCTCGGCCCGGCAGTGTTTACAGGCCAGATTGCAGGATCTGGTCACTTCCCAGGCGATAAGCTTACAAGCCGGCGTACCGTCGGCCAGGGTCGTGATCATGTTGCCGGGATGTCCGGAAGGATGGCCGTGGCCGTGCGGATGCCCTGCCATTGGGCCGTCCAGGGAAGCGGGCCTGGCGCCGTGGTGTGGGTGCTGTGTCATCGGATGTGTCCCGCCTTGAGCAGGTCTTGGGTGAAATAGGACAGGATCAGGTCGGCCCCGGCCCGTTTCAGGGATATGAGGCTTTCCAGGGCAACAAGGGTTTCGTCGATCCAGCCGAGCTGGGCAGCGGCCTTGATCTGGCTGTATTCGCCACTGACCTGGTATGCGGCCACGGGCAGGTCGAAGCTGTCACGGACCAGCCGGATGATGTCCAGATAGGGCAGGCCCGGTTTGACCATGAGGATGTCCGCGCCCTCGTCGACGTCCGCGGCCGCTTCGCGCAGCCCTTCGCGCCAGTTGGCCGGGTCCATCTGGTAGGTCTTGCGGTTGCCGAATTTGGGCGCGCTTTCGGCCGCATCCCGGAATGGGCCATAGAAGGCCGAGGCGTATTTGACCGCGTAGGACATGATCGGGGTGTTGGGGAATCCGTTTTCGTCCAGGGCGTGGCGGATGGCCGCCACGCGGCCGTCCATCATGTCCGAGGGCGCGATGATGTCCGCGCCAGCTTTGGCCTGGGCCACGGCCGCGCGGGCCAGGAGTTCCAGGGTCGGGTCGTTTTGGACCTCGCCCGATGGCGTGACCAGCCCGCAATGCCCGTGGGACGTGTATTCACACAGACAGGTGTCGGCGACCACGATCAGGTCCGGCCATTTGTCCTTCACCCGGCGGATGGCCGCCTGCACGATGCCGTTGTCGTCGTAGGCCCCAGAGCCGACCGGGTCTTTTTCCTTGGGGATGCCGAACAGGATCAGGCTTTGCAGGCCCGCGTCCACGGCCGCGGCAACCTCGGTCATGAGCTGATCCAGTCCGAACTGGAATTGGCCGGGCATGGACGCGATGGGTTTTCGGAAATCAGGATCGGTCTCGACCACGAAATAGGGCTGGATCAGGTCCGAGGCGCCCAGGCGGGTTTCCCGGACCATGTCGCGCAGGGTCGAGGACGAACGCAGCCGGCGGCCGCGATGGAACGTGTGCATGATGCCCTCCTACAGCTTTTCGCCGGTGATTTCCTCGTCCGTCAGGTAACAGGCCGGATCCTGGGCCCAGAAGTCATCGTAAAAGGCCTCGGCCCTGGCCCGGAAGTTGCCACCACAGATGTTCAGGAAGCGGCAGGAGGCGCAGCGGCCTTTGACATGCGGCCGTTTGTCCTTGAGCATGTGCAGGAGCTCGATTTTTTCGTCGACCCAGATTTCGGAAAACGGGCGTTCCAGGACATTGCCAAAGGTATGGTGGCGCATGAACTGGTCGGCGTGTACCGAGCCGTCCCAGGAAATACAGCCGATGCCCCGGCCCGAGGAATTGCCTTCGTTCATCTTGAGTAGTTCCAGCACCTCGGCCGCGCGCTTCGGGTCTTCCTTGAGTAGCCGGTAATACACATGGGGGCCGTCGGCATGGTTGTCCACGGTCAGCACTTCCTTGGAAAGCCCTTTGTCGTGCAGGGCGCGGGTGCGGTCCATGATCAGATTGACCGCGGCGCGGGTTTCGTCGTGATCCAGGTCTTCCTTGATCAGTTCGGAGCCACGTCCGGAATAGACCAGATGATAGAAACAGATGCGGGGCACTTCCAGTTGCTCGACCAAATTGAAAAGGTGAGGAATTTCCGCGACGTTGCGTTTGTTGATGGTAAAGCGCAGACCGACCTTCAGGCCTTCGGCCTGACAGTTCTCCACGCCCTTGAGGGCCAGTTTGTACGCGCCCTGCACGCCCCGGAATTGATCATGCACGGCTTCGGCTCCATCCAGGGAAATACCCACATAGGACAGACCGACTTCCTTGAGTTCCCGCGCCTTGGTCTTGGTGATCAGGGTGCCGTTGGTGGAAATGACCGCGCGCATGCCCTTGGACGTGGCGTACTTGGCCAGCTCGACCAGGTCTTCCCGAACCAGGGGTTCACCGCCGGAAAAGAGCATGACCGGGGCGCCGAATGCGGCCAGATCGTCGATCATGATCTTGGCCTGATCCGTGGAAATGGGATCTTTGTGGCTGCTGGGTTCCACGGCGTGGGCGTAACAGTGGACGCATTTCAGGTTGCATCGCTGGGTCATGTTCCAGACCACGACGGGTTTTTTATCCTTGGCGAACTGGAGCAGGTGGGATGGAAGCTGGGCGGAATCGCGTCCGTAGCGCAAGGCGTCGGAAGGTTCCACCGTGCCACAGTATAACTTCGAAATACCGATCATGATTGCCTCGTGTGAGCGAAAGCTCGGCTGGATGACACAAACCCGCCGCCGGATGGGCTTTCCGGACTGAATGGGTTCGAAAAAACGGAATCGAACGTTGCCCTAATGAGAATACTTGTCAAGTCAAGCCGGAGTGCCCTCGGCTTTTCGATGACTGGTGGTTGCGCGGGTCAGACGCGACCCATGAGAATGGCCATGACGATGGCCACGGCGACGGCCAGCAGCATGGGCAAGAGCAGGACGGCCAGGACCTGTTTGGTCGAAGCGCCGTGGACGTGGCGCAGGCCCAGAAATTTGTAGACCGTCATGCCAATCATGGCCATGGGCATGCCGATGAACGGCACGGCCATGAGCAGCATGGGGGCGGTGCTGTAGGCCTCGGCCCGGAACGTGCCTTCGAAGCCCTTGGTGTCGGCTTTGAACAGGCGCAGCAGGAGATGGTTGATGATGGTGTCCAGAATCAGGAAAAATGTCGCCTCGAAGGGATAGAGGATGAGAGCCAGGGCCGCCTGGGTGCTGTGCCCGAGGTTTTCGGTCAGGGCGCTGGGCGGCAGAATGCCCATGAGCTGCCAGATGGACTGGGTGACGGCCACGAACTGGGTGATGATCAGGAAGAACAGCAACGGTTTGACCAAGCCTTGTCCCACGGGCATGGCCTGGAAAAAGAGTTTGGGGTTGGACACCATGTCCAGGAATGTTTGGATGAAAGCCCGTGGATAGCCGGCCGTGGCCTGTTCCCAGGCTGGCAGCCGGGGGACGATTGGATCTTCCGGTGCCGGGCGCTCCGGAACGTCCTCCTCGTCGAGGGCTTCGAGTTCTTTCCAGAGATCTTCGTCGCGGGGTGCCTCGGCGGGTTCCTTGGGTGGAGAGGGCGGTTCGATGGGTTCCGCGGCCACAGGAACGGGTCGGTCCACGCGGTGTTCGGCCGGCTCCACCGGCTCTTCGGGTCGGGGGCGGGAAGAAACGGGCATTTCCCGAAATTTGAAGCGGTGCTTGCATTTGGGGCACGTCGCCATGACCGCCCGTTGGGGGAGGCTTGCTTCGTCGACATGCCGGCTGAATCCACAGTTGGGACAGGTGATGTTCATGGTGGGCGCGTTCTCCTGTTGCGGCAAGGCTGATACCCGCTCCGGACCTGATTAGCAACCGGGCCGCGCCTTGGAGAGAAAGAGATCGTCCCACAGATGGACGAAGAAGGCCACGACAAGAACGCCGCTGAAGTCCACGGGTCCGTCGGCATCGAATTCGGCCAGCAGATGGTCCGTGAATTCCGGACGGAAATACCCCTTGGCGCGAACTGTTTCGGCCGAAAGGACATCGCCGATCATGGTTCGGAATTTCTTCACGAACCATTTGCCGGGAGGCGCCAACGGCTGCTTGCGTCGGGCCGGGATTTCGGGCGGCAGAAACGACCGGGAGCAGCGTTTGAGCAGATATTTTTCGTTCAGCCCCCGCATTTTATAATGGTGCGGTATCCGGAACAGAAATTCCACGAGATGGTGATCCATGAACGGCGACCGCAGCTCCACGGAATTGGCCATGCTCATGGTGTCGGCTAGGGCCAGGGTCAGGTTGGGCAGCCTCATCCGGGTTTCCAGATACAGTGCCCGGTCCAGCAGCGGGCGCGAATCGGGCACGGAAGGTATGTCCATGGCCCGTTCGTCCAGGCGGGGCACGAGCCGGTCCAGAAAGGCGTCGGACAATAGTTGGCTTTTGAGTTGGAAGGCCTGAAATCTGTAGGGCAGGGCCGGATGGACCTCGGGATAGGCCTTGAGGCGGAGGTAGTGCATCCAGGCCTGGGCGGGAGTCAGGGTTGGATGGAGCCGGCGCAGCAGGTTGGCCCGGGCCGGCGTTTCGTGCCGACCAATGAAGGCCATGAGTTTTTGGAGCTTGAAATAGTCATAGCCGCCCAGGATTTCGTCGGCGCCATCGCCGGACAGCACCACCTTGAAACCCATGGAGCGGATTTGTTTGGACAATAAAAACAGGGGAAGGTTGAGCAGGGTGACCAGCGGCGTTTCCAGGTGCCAGATCAGGTCCGCGATTTCATGCTCTTCGATGGAGCACAAAAATTCGTGGTGGATCGTGCCGCAGTGCTCCGAGACCAGACGCGCGAAATGGCGCTCGTCGTAGCCCGCCTCCTCGAAGGTGATGGACAGGCTGTGGACCGGCGTGTCCGTCAATTTGGCATAGAGGGCGGTCACGCTGCTCGAATCGATGCCACCGCTCAGGTACGCGGCCACCGGTACGTCGGCCACCAGCCTGGCCCGAACGGCCTGGGTCAGGCGAAACTCAAGTTCCTCGGCGGCTTCCGCCATGGACAGGTCCGCGACGGGTTGTTCCAGGTCCAGGCGCCAGTATGTCCGCGCGTTCAGCCCGCCGCGTTCGTATTCGAGGATCGAGCCCGGCATGACCTGCTGGATACCATCCAGAAACGTGCTCGGGGCCAGGTTGAAGCCATAGTCCAGCATGCGGTCCATGGCCACGGGATTCATGGCGGCCTGGACTCCGGGAAAGCGGAGCAAGGCCTTGATTTCGGAGGCGAAAACCAGAGTTTGGTCCGCCAGCACAGTATACACCAGGGGTTTTTTGCCCAGCCGGTCGCGGGCCAGGGTCAACCGCTGTCGTTTTTGATCCCAAATGGCCGCGGCGAACATTCCGTCCAGCCTGGCCCAACAGTTTTCGCCCCAATGGACGTGGGCCGCGAGCAGTACCTCGGAGTCCGAGGCGGTCCGAAAAACGTGCCCCAGTCCGGTCAGTTCGGCGCGCAGCTCGCGGAAATTGTAGATTTCGCCGTTGACGACCAGGATCTGGCCGTGCTCGGCGTCCTGCATGGGCTGGTTGCCGCCGGCCTGATCGATGATGGCCAGACGCCTGGAGGCCAGGGCGCACAGGGTGTCCTGGTACAGACCTTCGTGATCCGGCCCCCGGTGGACCAGACGCGAGGCCATGGCGCGGATGATTTCAGAATCGGAGGGGTTCGGGCGGGGGTGAACAAAGCCGGCAATGCCGCACATCGGGCGTCCTTGGTCTTGGGTTTCGTATTCCGGGAGGCTAGGCAAAGACGCGCCTCCAGCGCAAGGGAAAATGCGCTGGAGGCGGGCTTGGTTCAGCGGGCGTAATAGGCTGCGGCGGGCTTGGGCATGATGGGCGGCTGGGTGTTCGAAATTTCGGCGAAGGCCGAACGGAACGAATCCAGAATGGTGATGACCTCGTCGATAATGGCCGTGTCCATTTTGAGGTTGGCCTGGAGCAGACGGTTATTGCAGTACATGTATAGGCCGTGCAGATTTTGGGCGATTTCCCCGCCCCGCTCCGTATTGAGGGAGCTGTCCAGCTCGGCGATAACGTCCAGGGCCTGGGAAATGAGAATCCCTTTCTGGGCGTAATTTTTTTCCGCGATGCGGACTTTGGCCTGTTCCAGAAAGGTGATGGCCCCGTCGTAGAGCAGGACCACCAGGTGTCCCGGACTCGTGGTCGTAACCTGGGTTTGCCTGTAGGCGTTGGCGGCTTTGTGCATGATGTCTCCTTATGAATTGGACAGACTTGAAATTTGGGAACTGAGCTGCGTCGACAGATTGTCGTAGGTGCCAAGAACCGCTTCCAGATTGGCGAAGCGTTGGCGGAGATTGCTTTCCAGCAAGGTCAGACGACGTTTTTCGTAGGCGATTTTTTCATCGATGGAGTCCATGATATCCTGATAGTTGTCTTTCAGAATATCCAGGGTTCCGGTTTCTGTGGCTGTCAACTTCTTGATTTCTTGATATAATTCCTCGGCCTTGCCGGATTTGATCTGAACTTGTCCCGAATAGTCGCCCGCCGTCAGGTTGAGGATCTCGACGGCCAGACCCTTGGCCGTATTGCCATCGCCCTGGGCCACGATTTTGTTGCCGTCGATGCTGGCCGCGTAGCCATTGATGGTCGCGGTCGTGATGGTGCCGCTGGCATCGACGGTGTAGGACAGGTCAAAATTGCCGGCTCCGGTCACGCCCTTGATGTAGGAGTCGAATTTGAAATTCGAGGACTCGACCGCCACCCCATCCACCATTTCCTTGGTCGAGGGGTACATGTCCGCGCTGAACAAGCGGGCCACAGCGTCGGGATCCGAGGACAGGGCCGAGCTGAAGGCGCTTTCGTCGAATTGGAGGAGTCCGAAATTCGGGGAACCTTCATTCGTGTCCGTGGTGATGCCAAGGCTTCCCAGGGACGTGACCGAATCCAGATCGTAGTCGAAACCCTGGCCTTTTTGGGCCAGGATGTTTTTGAGATTCTGCTGGATCATCTGCACGCCATAATTGCCGGTCAGGATGGAGCCGTTGGTGTTTTCGCCCACGGTCGTGACCTGGGTCTGCTCCTTGATCAGGGTCAGGACCTGGTTCACTCCGTCCACGAAGGTTTGGACCTTGTCCGTGATCGCTCTGGCGTCGATACCCGTGGTCAGGGTGGTCGATTCCCCGGCCTTGGTCAGGGTCATGGTCACGCCGGCGATGACATCGGACACGGCGTTGGTGGGGCGTTCGACATAGCCGTCGGTGGCGCCCAACACCTGGGTGAATTTTTCCGACTGAAGGGCCGCCACGCTGGTTCCGGGGGAATTGACGATGGAGATTTGATTGGCGGAACCGGCGTCGCCGGTGAGCGTGAATTCGAGGGCGCCCGAAGCGTTGGTCACGGCCTGGGCCTGGAACGTGGAACCCGGGAGTTCGGTTTGGACCGCCGTGGTCGCGGCCGTGGCCAAATCCGCGTATGTCGTGGTCGCGTCGAGTCCCACGGAGAAAATTTTGCCGGCATAGGCGAATTTAAATGTCCCGCCTGACGCGGCCACAATGGAGGTCGGCGTCTGGTCCGCGATGGTCGCGGTCAGGGTGTCGGCCGTGGGCGTTGGCGCGGTTGGCCAGCCATCGACAACCAGTTGGGAATTGCTGGCGTTCTGGGTTTCGATGAATCGGTCGCTGCCGAAGTTGGCCAGCAGATTGGCCGAGGTCAGATTTTCGTCGACGATGAAATCGTTGCCCGCGCCCAAATCCATGCCCCGAACCTGCAAACGGTAGCCGCTGCCGTCGTTGACGACGCTGGCCCGCACGGAATTGCGGTTGTCGGGATCGGTGTTGATCAGGTTCGCGAACTGGCTCAGGGTCGTGGTTCCGGTCAAATCCACGGAAATTTGCCGCGATCCGTACGTGAACGAAAATGTTCCGGCGTTTCCGTCGGTGACGACATCATCGGGGGAGGCAAAAATTGCCGCTCCCATGTGCATGTCCGTGCTGGCCAGGGAAATCACGTCCACCACGTGGGCACCTTCTTCCGCCGCGCTGCTGGCCACGGCCGTCATGGCTGTCGGGTTGGAGGAGTTGACGGTCTTGATCAGGAATTCGTCCGTGGTGTTCATGGATGAAAGCGTGGCGTTCAGGCTGAGCATGGCCGCGCTCAGGGTGTCGAACGCTTCGCTTTTTTGTTCCCATTCCGACCGCCACAGCTGCATGCGCTTGGTGGTTGTCTGTTCCACTTCCACCAGTTTGGTGACCATGGAATCGAAATCCGTGCCCGATCCCAAGCCTGTAAAGCGGATTGCTCCCGAGATGAGCGAGGATGTCAGATCGTCAGCCATACCTGCCTCTGGACCAAATGTTTCGTGTGTCGCGAAGATTTAAGCAATAATGATACCAGGATTTTGGGATGTGTAAAAAAAAGGCTGGGCCGCCCGCGCGACCCAGCCAAGAAACGGAATCAGTGCCGCGCCTACTAACCGCCGATGAGCTGCATGGCCATCTGCGGCAGGCTGTTGGCCTGGGACAGCATGGCCACCGCGCTTTGGGTCAGAATCTGGTTGCGCACGAAGTTGGTCATTTCCGTGGCCACGTCCACATCGGAGATGCGGGATTCGGCCGCCTGCAGGTTTTCCGCCTGGATGGTCAGGTTGGTGATGGTGTTTTCCAGACGGTTCTGGAGCGCGCCCAGGTTGGCCCGGATTGTATCCTTGGAGACAATCGCC
>RZYB01000111.1 GCA_009930495.1 Deltaproteobacteria bacterium | reverse complement strand
GCCAAAAGGGGACAGACCGCGAGCAGGACATTAAGAACGAGGCACCAGATAGGCCTGGGGCGCGCCGGTGACGGGATGCGCCGCCACGCGAAGGGGTGTTTCATAGATTTCGCTCAGTATTTGTTCGGTGAAAATTTTTGAGGTTGGTCCGTCGTGGACGATGCGGCCCTGTTTCAGAAAGACGAGGCGCTGGCAATACAGGGCGGCCAAATTGAGGTCGTGGACGACCGAAACAATGGTCAGGCCGGCCGCGTTGCGGGCGCGGAGCAGTTCGTACAGGTCGACGCTTCGGGCCACGTCCAGGTTCGCGGCGGCTTCGTCCAGCAGGAGCAGGTCCGCCCCCTGGGCTAGGGCGCGGGCCAGGAGCACGCGCTGGGTTTCGCCGCCGGAAAGTTCCGAGGCCCGGCGCGCGGCCAGTTCCCCGCAACCGGCCGCGTTCATGGCGGTCAGGGCCGCGGCGTTGTCGGCCGGAGCATATCCGCCCAGAAAGGACAGGTAGGGATAGCGCCCCATGAGCACCACGGACAGGACAGACGTTTCGCCCAGACCCGGATTGGCTTGGGGCACCGTGGCGCAGAGTCGTGCCCGTCGCCGCGCGGACAGGGCATGGATGTCCTGCCCGGCCACATGGGCGGTGCCCGATTGCGGGCGCAGCACGCCGGACAAGACCCGAACCAGGGTGGTCTTGCCGCCGCCGTTGGGGCCGAGCAGACCGACGAATTCACCACGCGCGAGACGCAGATTCACGTCCCGCAGCACGGACGCGCCGTCGTACCCGGCGCGGAGATCTTTCGTTGTGATCATGCCCGCTGGCCGCGTCTGGCCATGACCAGACAGAAAAACGGACCGCCGAAAAGGGCCGTGACCACCCCGGCCGGCAGTTCCGCGCCGTGATCCAGAATGGACCTCGCCAGGGTGTCGGACCAGAGCATGAGCAGGCCGCCGCCCAGGGCCGAAAAGACGAGTACGGTGCGGGCGTCGCCGCCGGCGAGCAGCCGGATCAGGTGTGGCACCACCAGACCGACGAAGCCGATGATGCCGGATACGCTGACCGCCGCCGCCGTGAGCAGCCCCGCGCCGATGACCAGCACGATCCGAGCCCGGGTCACGGCCACGCCAAGTTGGGCCGCCTGCTCTCCGCCCAGGGCGAGGAGATCGAGTTCCCTGGCCTGGGCCAGCACGAGCAGAAAACCCGGAATTAGGTACGGGAGCATCAGTCGGGCCTGTTCCCAGGTTCGCCCTTGAAAACTGCCCATGATCCAAAAGACGATGGCCGAGACGGACTCTTCGTTCAGGGCCTTAATCAGCGTCAAAAGGGCGGCCAGCACCGTGGACACCACGATGCCGCCCAGAATGAGACTTTCACGGGAGAAATCGCCGCTGATCCGGCTTAAGGACAGCACCAGGGCCAGGGCCGTGAAGGCGCCGATCAGGGCGGCCAGAGGGAGGGCCGGCACGGCGAGGGCATTTGAGCCCGCCCAGCCCAGGGTCAGGGCCAGGGCCGCACCGCAGGCCGCGCCGCTGGAAATGCCCAGGGTGAAGGGATCGGCCAACGGGTTGCGCAGCAATCCTTGAAAAACCGCCCCGGCCAGGGCCAAAGCCATGCCGCACAAAACCGAGACCACGATCCGGCCCAGACGCAGGTCGTGGACGATGGTCGCGGTGCGGACGCTGTCCTCGGACGCGGCGCCGGTCAGGGCGGCGTGGATTTCCTGGGCGCTTAAAGGCACTGGGCCGAAAAACAGGGCCGCATACATGGATGCCAGAAGCAGACAGCACAGACCGGCCGCCATGGCGGGTTTTCCTGTTTTCGGCCCCATGCGTTTAGTGCAGCCGTTCCACGGCGTGCTGGAGATGGTCGATCCAGATATCGGTGAAGGCCGTGCTGGCGGCGGTCCCGCGCAGTACGGGCACGCAGGCCAGGCCGTCCTTGGTCAGCACGGATTTCCAGGAATCGTCCTCGTCGCCGGCCATGTCGTTCATGGCGTGATCGCCGGCCACGGACATGAGCGGGCGCAGGTAGACCGTGCGGACCTTGCGTTTTTTCAGCTCGGCCCGGACATCATCCAGGGATGGCGCGCCCTCGACCGTGCCGACCAGGATCAGCGGGTCCAGGCGGTTCAGATAATACTGCAGGGCCGGATAATAGATGTTGCCGGGATGGTGGGTGCCATGCCCCATGAGAACCACGGCCTCGCCAGCTTTGCGCTCCCTGGGCAGGGTGGCCATGATGGCCTTGGCGCAGGCCTGCATGTCTTCATGCGAGGCCAAAAGCGGCATGCCGACTTCGATCTGGTCCATGCCCTTGGGCATGCCCGTGAAGGCGGACACGGTTTTTTGCAGTCCGTGGAATTCTTCGCCCGGGATGGTGTGCAGGGACTGCACGGCGACATGGGTGAACCCCTCGTCCATCATTTTGGCCAGGGCCGTGGCCGGAGAATCCTTGATCACGCCAGTGCTGGCCAGTTTGTCGCGCACGATGCGCGAGGAATAGGCCCAGTGCACCGGGAGTCCCGGAAAGCGCGCCTTGACCTGGGCGTCCAGGTGTTCCAGGGCCGCCGTTGCTTCGGGCACGGTGGTGCCGAAGGCCACGAGCAGGATGCCCTTTTTGGCCGGGCGTTCGCTGTGTCCGGCCAGGGCAGGGCAGGCAAAACAAAAGAAAAGAAGAATGATTCCGCAAAGACACGAGGCTTTTGACATGAGTCCTCCTGTTTGGCGGGGGCGGTGGGAGAAGAGCGACGCAGGCGCGTCGCGGGCTCCGACGTCAAAACCCCCGTTGACGTCGGAACTGGCCATGGATGTGGCCTCGGACAGGTCTTCCGGCTCGTTCCACCATGTTCGTCCTTCCCAGGCCTTGGCCCAGTGGAGCGCGAGGAAAATGGCTGTGTTGGAACTCACGGCGGCGGGTCCGCTCCCGATTCACACGGGATTCCCTTTTCGCCTTTCGGCATCCGAAGCGCGGATGAGCTAGCCAGGGGTGTTTGATCTTGTCAAGGCGCGATGCTGTTTGCCGGCGCCAGGGTTCTGGCTCGGAAACAGGGCCAGAACCCTGGCGGGCGGCATTGGACCGGAAGGACGCGTCTGGTGCTTGGGGTTCCGGGGAGACCGGCCGAAGCGCGGCGCGGCGGGATTATCGGGCGCGTGGTTTATGCGGAGCGTGAGTCTTTCGCGTTTTGTTCCGTCATGGTCCCTGGCGATCTGTCGGGGCCGTAACCCAGCGCGCTTAACTGTTCCTCAAGAAAACCGAGAAATTATCGGGTCACGGGTGGTAAGCGTTCCTCGTGGCGGACGGTCGACGCCTCGAAGGGAGGCAGCACATCGGCCAGACTGTGATAGACTGCGCCGCAGGGCGGAGCGCGCAGGCAATGGAACGACAGGATGGACAGCCCCGCGCCCTGGGCGACCAAGCCGTACTCCATGGAAAGCGCGCGGCAGGATTTGTATTCAAGGCGGGGGAGCCCGGCTTGGGCCAGGGAGTATTCGAAATCAAACCACTAGGGACGATCTAACAAAAGGCAGAGCCAATTGGCTCTGCCTTTTGTCCTGAAATGTGATCCGCTGCAAACTACTTTCTAAACTTTCTTCGGACTCTAGCTAACCCTACTAGACTAATGCAGGTCAGCAACATGGTGGAGGGTTCAGGAACAGGGTTGGGGGGCGGTTCAGTGGTATTGTAACTGATCACACCGGTTATTTCGTCAAAGCCACCCCAGTTATTGATATCTCTTCCGTATATTGTCAGTTCATTAACGCCGGTTTGAAAAAAAGATTGCATACCACTTGTGAGCAAATAGTTCAATTTTCCTGGCGACGTATCAATCGCATTTCCGGCAGAGTCTAAGTGAAATCCAGGTAGTGGTGTTTCAAAGTTTACTACAGCTGCATCAGATTGAATAGCTGCAACAGAATCATTAATATAAAGTGCGAACGCATCATTGATAATTGCAGTAAATAGAAAATCTAAATTTGCATAAGTAGATGGCAAAGTGAAATCAAAACGCAAAAATTTTCCTTGATTATAATTGAGATAAAGGTTGTTTGAATTTGGTTCTAAAGTGAATGTTTCATCAACTGGTATTGTTGGAACAGATGTAGGATTTGAAGAAAGGGTAGCAGATGTCTCAGTAGTGCTCACTAAAAAATCTGTTCGAGTGAAAGTGATTGTTTCTGCAAAAACACTATTTGAAATTACAAATAATGCCAAAATAAAAATCGCAAATTTTGAAAGTGTGAATTTGAGCATTTTTTAACCCCCTTATTTAATATCATAAACAATATAAATTTAAAATTAATATCTTGCGAGTGTATTTTTATTCTTTGAGTATTTTTATTTACTAACCAAGTAATATATATCTTGCTGACTTAATGAAAAAAAATTTATTCTACCACATTTGTGCTAAGTTAGTGCGAATGAAAAATTCAAATAATGTATACAAAAGAGGTTAAACAGTTATGTATATCAATCGATTTGTATGCATATTTTTGGCCATGTATTCCTGTTAAAGAAATTCAGACGCTTACAAAAAAAGACGTGTATACGTAACAGCGGAATGTAAAATAATCCAACACATCTAATTAAATATGTCGCGCAATGTGCAATTAAAGCAAGTGATTGCGAATTGATAAATAACAAAGAAGAAAATGAAAAATTTATCGACACATTTCTTTATTTATATTTTCTTAGATAATATTTTTGAATAATTTATTTTTCCAGTAATCACGCGAGAACGTGACCATCTGTATGGAGGCGCGATGTCTCGAGAAAATTTACAGGAAGAAGTGAAGCGGCGAGGTCGTAAACCTTTGCTTAACGAGCAGGACTATGCCTTGCCGCGCAAGCAAGTACGGCGCCAACCGGGAACGCCGATGGCCGAGTTGGTGCGTTTGCTGGAAGCGCATGGCAAGAGGGTCGGCGGCACGACGATCAGTAAGGACGTGACGGTGGAGCGGGACTGATCGGCGGACGCCCAGGATGCCGGCATGGAAGGGACGGAACGCGCGGCCCCGACAACACGCGAGAGAGGGGGGCCGGGTCGGCCCTTTCAAGCGCGGTGATCCCTATTCCTCGTCATCCGGATATCTGGCCCGGATGGCCTCGATGGTCTCCCAGACATCCTCGAAACAGGCCACGATCTCGGGGTCGAAATGGCTGCCCGCGTCCTGGCGCAGCACGGCCAGAGCCATGGCTGGAGTCCAGGCGTCCTTGTAGCAGCGCCGCGAACACAGGGCGTCGTAAACATCGGCCACGGCCGTGATCCGCGCGGCCAGGGGAATATCGGTGCCGCGCAGGGGCGGGGCATCGGTGCCGGTGTAGCCCGTGCCGTCCCATTTTTGGTGATGGTGCAGGGCCACGTCCCGGGCCAGTCGATCGACCTCGGTCATGGTGCCGGTGAAGATGGCCGCGCCCAGGGCGCAGTGGGTTTTCATGATGGCGTATTCAGCCTCGTCCAGGCGGCCCGGCTTTTTCAAGATGGTGTCCGCGATGCCGACCTTGCCCACGTCGTGGAGCATGGCCGCCAGGCGGATTTGGCTTTTCTGGTAGCGCAGTTCGTCGATATCGGTGCCCTGTTTCTCGGCCCAGCGGTGGTAGATCTCGGCCGCGTAGGAGCCGACGCGCTGGACATGGGCGCCGGTTTCACGCGGGTCGCGCAGGGCGGCCATGTGCAGCATGCGCAGGATGAAATTTTGGGTCAGGGTGCCGCGTTCGATGGCGCTGCCGGCATGGACCGCCAGGAGCTGGACCCGTGTTTCCATGACTTCGGTGAAGGCCTCGGGGTGTCCATCTGGCTGACTGTTGATGAGCTGCATGACTCCGAGCAAATGGTCGTTTTGGCCCAGAATGGGCACGGTCAGGGTCGAGACCGTGCGATACCCCGTGGCCTCGTCCAGGGCGGCGTTGAAGGAAAAGGGGACATCGCCGGGCAGGGCGCGCATGTCGCGGATGTTGACCAGTCGTCGTTCCAGCGCCACGTATCCGGCGATGGAGGTGTTATCCAGCGGCAGCGTGGTGCTCGCGTAGGCGTGCTTGTTGGCGGCCGAGCCCGGAAAGAGGGTGTTGTTGTGGATGTTGGCGAAGGTCAGGCCGTTGCCCTCGCGGAGAAATATGGTCCCGGCATCGGCCTGGGTCACCGCGCGGCCTTCGAGCAGGATGCGGTCCAGGAGCACGCCCATGTCGTTGTAGCGGGCCAGTTCACGCGAAAAGGAATTGAGCCAGGAAAAAAGGGCGAATCCGGACCCGCCGGATGCCTCGGCGTCGTTGCGCGGGGTGGTGGCGCAAAAGGGATGGTCCATGGCGCACTGTCCCGGCCCGGACAGTTCCAGGCCTTCGGCGGCCATGTCCAGCATCACGCCAAGATGGCCGAAGCGTTGACGCAGATCGTCGAGGATGGCGTCGAGCTGGTCGTCGGTACGGGCCGGGTCGTGATGGGAAAAGAGCAGCCAGCGCACGCCGGCGGCCTCGGCCATTTCCGGCCAGGCGGCAAAGGTGGAATGTCCCCAGCCCTGGCGGACCGGATATTCGGCCTCGGTGTACTGGGCGTCGACCACGGCCACGTCGGCGCCGCGCAGAAAGTCGGCCATGGATGTGTCCTGCCGGGTGCATTCGTGGTCGCCGGTGAAGAGAAAGGTCCAGCCATCGGCCGTGACGCGGTAGGCCGTGTTGCCACCGGGATGGTGGGTGGCCATGGTTTCGATCAGGGCGGAGCCGACGTGGAAGGTTTCGCCGGGCGTGAACTCGTGCACGTCGAGCTTTGAGGGCAGCTTGTCGAAGGTTACCGGAAAATAGCGGCGGTCCATGATGCCCCCCAGGACGCTGCGGATGCCATCGCGGCCGATGTCGCGGGGGGCATGGATATCGATATGGCTTTCGGGCGAAAAGATGGGCGCGAACATGGGGAAGCCAAGCAGGTGGTCCCAATGGGCGTGGGTGAAGCAGAGGGCAAAGGACGAGGGGCCCGTGGCCATGAGCTCGTCGCCCAGGGCGCGGATGCCCGAACCCGCGTCGATGATGACGCGGTCGCCGGCGTCGGTCAGGACCTCGATGCAGGTCGTGTTGCCGCCATGGCGCTGGGTTTGGGGCGACGCCACCGGAATGGAGCCCCTGGTGCCGCGAATGATGACCTTCATGTGTCCTCCGTCTCTCGAGTGTTTTCCGACAAGCGTCAGGCGCTTGGGGATGTCGCGTACAGCCAGGCGGGTATCATTCTTGATCGCGTTGGCCAACTCTTCCAAACCGCGTTGGCGCGTCGTTGCTCCCGCGCGGAGCGCGCGGGGCTGAATCGCGGCGGGAGCGGGAGGGCAATGCACCCGATCCGTTTCCTCGCGGCATTCGTGATCTTCTCGCGACAATGCCTTCCGCGTCGTGTTGTCCGGTCATGGCGTCTTGACTCCCCGAACCGCTCTGTTAGCGTGCCGCGATTCCCAAGGAGTGACCGTGTTCGCTTTCCGTTTGCCGAAAAAATTGTCCCGCATCGTGCTCGACCATCCGTTGTGCAAGCTTGTCGGGCTTATTCTGTTCGTGCTCTTGGGCAGCGCGTGCGGGTATTATTTTTTCGAAGTCCATCAGGGCGGGCGCGATCTGGACCTGTTCGACGCCTTCTGGTGGGCCGTGGTCACCCTGACCACGGTCGGCTACGGAGATATCGTGCCCGCTACCTTGGGCGGGCGGGTCATGGGCGTGGTGGTCATGTTTTGCGGCATTGGCTTGGTCAGTACGCTGACCGGTAATCTGGCCTCCATGCTCGTGGTGGAGCAGGCCAGGAAACGCAAGGGGTTGGTGGTGGTCAATCTTTCCCGGCATGTCGTTATCGTGGGTTGGAACGCCTTTGGATTGAACCTGGCCACCTCGTTGCGGGCCAACGGCGTCATCGGCGCGGGGTCGCGCGGACACTTGGTTCTGGTCAACAGTCTGGGGCAGGACGAGCGCGACGCCATTGCCGCCCAGTTGGACATGGGCGAGCGCCTGCATTTCGTTTACGGCAACGTGACCCAGGTCGGGGTGCTGCGCAAGGCCGCTCCGGACCGGGCCGCCGTGCTTTATCTGCTGCCCCGCGACGACGGCCAGGCGGCCAAGGACGCGGAGCAGGAAACTCTGTACGCGGCCCTGGCGCTGCGTGAGCTGGCCCCGCGCGTGCCGATTTACGGCGAGGTGCTGCTGCCCGAGAGTCGCAGTCACTTGCTGCGGGCCGGCGTGAACGAGGTGGTCGTGCGCGGGGAAATCGGTTCGCGCCTGCTGGGCATGATGGGCACCAGCTTGTCCATGTGGACCTTCGTGGAGCGGTTGCTCGGGGCGCACGGGTCGTCCCTGCTGGGCTATCGGTTGCTCGGCGCCGAGGAGCGGGCCTCGACCTGGGGGGCGCTCTTGGCCGAATCCCGGCGTCGGAACGAGCTGCCCCTGGGTGTGTGTCGCTTGGGTGGTCATCTGTCCTTGGAGGATGTCTTGGACGAAGGCTCCGCCTTGGACCGGTTCATCTTGGAACTCTTTCACAATTCCGGGCAGAAAACGGTTCTGGGCTCGGTCGGGCCCGAAGTCCTGCCCAATCCGGCCGATGATCAAAGCCTAGCCGGGTATGATGCCCTGCTCTATCTCAGGGCCGGAGGCGGAGTATGAGTGCATTCACGGACTGGCGGTCCGTCGCCGTTTTTCGGGATTTGAGCGACCGTGATCTGGAGCTGGTGCGCGAAGTCTTCGGCACGCGGCGGGTGGAGGCGGGGCAGAATTTGATCACCGAGGGGGAGGAGGGCGACGAGCTGTTCATTCTGATTCACGGGAAGGTGCGCATCAGCAAGTCCATGTTGCTGGGCAACATCCCGGTTCCGCTTCTGGCCACGGAAGACCCGCGCAAGGTGTTGGCCGTGCTGGATGATTCCCAATATCCGCTTTTTGGCGAGATCGCCCTCATCGACCGCGACACCCGTTCGGCCACCATTCATGTTTTGGAGGATTCCGAATTTCTGGTCACGGACCGGGACCGTTTTTTCGAGCTGGCCCGCCGTGAACCCAGCCTGGGCTTTCATCTGCTGTTGGCCGTGACCCGGCGTTTGGCGGCCACGGTGCGGCGCAACAACCAGGAGTTGGTCAAGCTGACCACGGCCCTGGCCCTGGCCCTGGACCGCGCCGCCAGATAAGGGCGCAATCCGGCCCGTATCCCGCCAGGGGCGCGGCCGCGTCAGACGGCCAGGCCAACTTCGACCTCGATGGCGGAGATGGCCGCGATGGCCAGGGCCAGGAAATCTCCCAGTTCCACTCCGATCTTCTCGCATTCCTTGATGGTCTCCCGGCAGACCGAAGCCGCGAAGGCCTTGTCCTTCATCTTCTTTTTCAGACTTTTGGCTTCCATGCCCCGCATGCGCGTTGGCCG
>RZYB01000110.1 GCA_009930495.1 Deltaproteobacteria bacterium | reverse complement strand
TCGCTGCGCATCAATTCAGCCGTCAGGCGGGCGGATTGCTCCAGACTGGCCACGGTGATGAATTCGTCCGTGGTATGGACCTTGCTCATGCCGATGCCAAGGTTGATGCACGACAAGCCATGGCCGGCAAAGATGTTGGCGTCGCTGCCTCCGCCCGTGCCCTTGACGGCCGAAGGCAGACCAAGACGCGCGCAGGCCCGCAGGGCGCGGTTCAGGAGCACGCTGTCCGGTGCGACATCAAGGGCTGGGTAGGCAATGACATGGGTGAAGTCCACATGTCCCTTGAAATCCTCGGCCGCTTCCTGGCAGCATTGCCGCATGTGCTCGACTTGGCGTAGGAGTTTGTCCTCGGTGTAGGCCCGCGCCTCGCCGGTGAGCGTGACCGTGTCGGCGACGATGTTTGTCTGTCCGCCACCTTCGATGCGTCCCAGGTTGGCCACGGTTTCCTCGTCGATACGCAGGAGGCGCATGCGGCCAATGGCATTGGCGGCCATCTGGATGGCGCTGACGCCATTTTCCGGATCGATGCCGGCATGCGCGGCGCGGCCGTGGAAAACAATAGTCATATCGGCCTTGCTCGGCGAACGGACAATGATGGTCCCAACTGGCCCGCCGGCATCCAGAACCACGACCTCCGAGGACCGGACCAAGGAAAAATCCAGGGCCTTGGCCCCGACCAGGCCGTGCTCCTCGCACACGGTGAAGACGAGCTCGAGTTCGGGGTGGGGGATGTTTTCTTCCTCCAGATGAAAAAGCGCTTCCAAGATGGCGGCGATGCCGGCCTTGTCGTCGCCGCCAAGCACGGTATCCCCGGTGCTGCGGATGACGCCGTCTTCCAGGTGTGGGCGGATTCCGGCGCAGGGCGGGACACAGTCCATGTGCGCCGAGAAGGCCCGGGGGTGTCCCGGCCCGGTGGCGGCGACGCCGATGACGAGGTTGTTCGTGGTGCCGCCAATGGTGGCTCCGGCGTTGTCGGCACGGATGGTGTAGCCACGCGGGCCGAGCAGCCCTCGGAGGTACTCGGACATGTTTTTTTCGTCCAAGGACGGGCTGTCGATGCGGACCATGTCCATGAACAGGGAGACAATGCGGTCGGTGTTGATCATATGCAAGGGTTCCTTAGTATGAAATGCAGCGGATCTATGCCCGTCACGCCCAAAAGGTCAACCTTCCGACGGCGTGGATGCTGTCCAACCGGAAGAGAGACGTGGTGGCTCGTCCTGGTATTGTGTTTTGGCCTTGTTGGCTGCGATTCGGACGGAGGCACGTCGCTGGCCGAGTGGATTCGAGGCGATGCCGGAAGCCGGGAATCCTGGCCGGGTCCGGAACTTGGGCCGCCAAAAATCCTTGATTTTGGCGTGCGCTGGCATGAGCTGGCGGCGTCTCGTGCCTCGACCATCGCGCCGGAGCGGATCTGGATCGCGTTGCCTCCGGGAAACTGTCGGGTTGGTTGCGTGCTCGTTCCGCCCGTGTCCATGACGAAAAATTTGGGTGGGCGCCTTGAGGATGCCGATCGGAAACAGCTGCTCCTTCTGGCGCGGTTGGGCGTGGCCGCGGTGGGCTTCGATGTGCCGGGAGCCTGGGCGGAAAATGCCACCGTGGCCGAGCAGACTCGGGAATTGGATCGGTTTATGTTGGTTGGTGGGGGGCTGGATACCGGCCGGATGGTCGTGGACCTGGTCGAAAAGCGTCTGCCGTGGGTGGACCCGGAGCGCATCTGGGTCATGGGGGAAGGCTTGGGAGGAACTCTCGCGCTGCGACTGGCCGCTCGTGACAGACGGATCCGGGCCGTGGTCGGCCTTGATCCGGTCATCGACATGGCCGCTTTTGCCTTGAGCGCGGACATGGCCACGCCCGTGCGTCTCCGTCCGGCATTGCATCGCTTTTTGAGCGCGCGCTCCCCGTTGCATTGCCTGGACGGTTTCGCTTCTCCGGTTCTGCTTTACCATGACGCGGCTGGCGAGTATGAGTTTGATTCGTTGAATCGCTTTTATTTGGAGTGCCTGCGACGCCAGAAGGATGTGACATTGATCCAAACCATGGACCTGGATCTGCCAGACGCCGTGCACCAGATCCGCGCGGCCAGGGTTTTGGAATGGCTCGGAAATCTCAACCCACGGGAGTGATCATGGCTACCACGCACAGCAAATTCATGGGCTATCTGCTTTGGATTTTTGGTTTCACGGGAGCGCACCGTTTTTATTACGGCCGGCCCATTTCCGGAACCATCTATTTTTTGACCCTGGGATTGCTTTTTATCGGTTGGATCGTGGATTTGTTCCTTATCCCGTCCATGGACCGCACGGCTGATTTGCGTTTCAGAGCCGGGCGTATTGATTATTCCCTGGCCTGGGTGCTGCTCACGTTTTTGGGGATTTTGGGCGTTCACCGCATGTACATGGGAAAATGGATCACCGGGATATTGTACGCCCTGACCGGCGGATTTTTCCTGATTGGATATATTTATGATTTTTGGACGTTGAATGACCAAATTACGGTCATCAACGCTTCCGAAGGCTAGGGCTGTTCCACTTCGTGCGCCAGGGCATCGATGACCCGGGCGATGTGCCCGATCGAGGGGATGGACACGCATTCCTCGGTACCGTGCGCCGAGCCAAAGCCCTGCGCGCCCCAGATGGCGCCGTGAATGCCGTGATCCATGAGGTAGCGGGCATCGGATGCCCCGTGTTCCTTGGTGAGAACTGTTCCTGGGGAAAGACGGAGCAGGCTGTCCGTGAGGGTCGAGGGCGGTGCCGCGAAAACGGGAATCACGCTCAAAACGTCCAGGGTGCTGGAAACCCGGTCGGCCATGGCCGCGACAAGGGCCTGGGGATCATCGTTTTCTGTATAGCGGATGTTGAACCAGGCCTGGGCCGTGCCCGGTACCTGGTTGATCGACGCGCCTCCCTGGATGCGTCCAAGGTTGATCGTCCGGTGCCAGTGGTCCACGTCATGATCGTCATGATTCGGGAACAGGGCGCGCAGACGGGCACAGTCGTCCAGGATGATGTCGATGGCGTTACGGCCCAACCATGGCCTGGCTCCGTGCGCGGCCGTGCCCGTGGCCGTCAGACGGATATCGATCACGCCTTTTTCCCGGATGACGATACGCTCCGGGCTTCCTCCATCCAGGGCCAGGGCATGATCGGCCCGGATCATTTTCAGGGCGTGCCCGGCTCCATTTTCCCCGCCAGTTTCCTCGTCTCCGGTCATAAGAAGCCCCAGGGCCATGTCGCTCTGGGTTTTTCCGGTGGCCGCGAGCGCCTGTAGTCGGTTTCGGAAAATAATCAGGGAAAGAGCCACCGCGTATTTGTCGTCGAGGGCTCCCCGTCCGAAAAGCCGGTCTCCATCCAGGCGTGGCGTGAAGAGCTCTTCCGGCGCCTCGACCACGTCAAAATGGGTCATGAGCAGCAGACGGACTGGTTCGTCGGGCAGCACCAAAATCGACGGGGTGTCGTTTTGGATGATTTTATGGGCGTGCAGACCGTTTAGCGCGCACCAATTCATGATGAAATCCGCGCAACGCATGATTTCGGATGGCCTGGAGTGCGCGGACGGGATACGGATCAGGCTTTGGGTAAGATCGAGGATGTCCGGAAGTAGGGGCATGATGTTCTTATTTGTGGACGGCGATGGGTGAACGCGCGGGCGCATGGGGGAATTCCGTGCCCGCCCGGACCAAACCGGGCGGGCACGGTTTTGACCGAATGCGTGCTAGGGCTTGAGCACGGTCTTGTCCATGAAAATGACCGTGCCGATCAGGGCAATGATGAAGAGAATAATGACCACGGGACCGGAGCCACCGCTTTCGCTGGTGGCTTCGTGGCCGGCTTCTGGCGTGGCGTGGGCGTCGGCTGGCTTGGCGTGAGCCGCTTCGATGTCCTCGGCTTCGGCTGGTTCGGCCTTGGGCTTCTCGGCGTCCAGGGTTTCGGTTTTTTCCGCTTCGTTTGACGGGGTTTGTTCAGCGGAAACGGCTTCAACTGCCGTATTTGCTGCCGCCGGAGTTTCTGGTGCCGGCTGGGCATCCTTGATCCCGAGAATATGTTGGCCAGCCAGGACCGGCAGATCCGGATGACCGCCAAGAATGGTCACGCAGCCGGTTTTGGGGTCGTAGGTCGCGCCGACAACGGCGGTCTGGCCTTTCATGACGGCATGAATCAGTTCCGGAGCCGCCTTGACCACGGCCACGTTCATGGCCCAGACCGCTTCGGCGTCCTGGCCGAGGATGACATACAGGGGGGCGGTCAGGTCCATGCCCAGCGCGGCGACATCGGCGTCGGCGCCAAAAGCCGTGGGTCGATACGTCGCGATCTGCCCTTCGGACAGTCCAAAAAGTTCCGTCGGATTCACGTCGAGAGCCGGATCGGCAATGATCGCCGCCAGCGCGCCCTTGGTCTCGAGGTTTTTCTCGAGCACATACAGTTTGTTACCCAGGGTCAGCAGGCATTGGGCCGTTTCTGGCGTGGAAGCCAGGGCTGAGCCGACAAGGGCGAAAAACACAACTGCCACGGAGAGGATTCGTTTCATGATCGGTTTCCTTGGGATGAAGTTTTGGGAACAAGTGTATTTTCTCCGGGGGCCTCTTGGCCAATCCCGTCGCAAAGCCTCTCTTTGTATTCCTCGATGGCGTCACGGTAGTGTGCCGCCAGCACGTCGCACGCGCAGCACCTGCACGTGATACGGGCTCCGGCTCACCTGCCGGTGATCCGGGCTGGTCCGCCACAGAATGGGCAGGGGATGTCGTCTGGGTCCATGCACGTCTCCATCTGTTGGAGTTTTCGGCCATTCATGGGCGACGTTCGCCGGCTTTGTGGTGACTGGTCCGATTCGCTTTCCGGAATTTCGTGGCGTGGCCGGCACCCGTGATTTCGTGGGCCAGGGCGTCACAAAGAACCGTGGTCTGGGTGTGATTATCAATGGTCCGTGATTCGGGCAAGCGGGCGGCGAGCAGGAAAATTTTTAGTTTTCCAGGCGGTGCCCCTGGGCGGGTCAAAAATCGGCCTGCGCGGTGGCCCTTGTCGGCCATATGTGGCCGCAGCCTCCGCGAATCGCGGGCACTCCAGGGCGTCCGCATTCTGGTGGGCTTGGTCCTGGCCCCGGCGGGAAACGAAAAATTTCCGCAACAGCTCCAATCGTGGGATCGTTGCATACGCCAGAACGGTTCGGAGTTGGAAACAGAAAGTTTGAATTGCAATGGGAGGAGTTTTCGAGCTGGCGCGGAATGGATGACTGAAATTCAGGCGGGGCAATAAAAAAGGCAGGAACGAAAAGTTTCGCTCCTGCCAGGGAAGCCAGGTACCCGGAAACAACTGTTACCGCTGCTTCCTTTCGGATCTGACGGGGTTGGCAGCGTTTTCGCCACCTGGCTTCCCGCGTGTTCCGGAAAAAAATGGCGGAGAGGAGAGGATTTGAACCTCCGGTACCCGTTAAGATACACACACTTTCCAGGCGTGCGCCTTAAACCAGACTCGGCCACCTCTCCGCATTCGGGAAGTCCGCTTCTATGCGAGGTCGGATGCTTTGGCAAGTAAAAAAATCAAAATCGCATATTTTGTGCGCGGTGGCGGCTGGTTCAGATTCGAGGCAAATGCTGTCGCAGCCAGGCTGTGATTTGGGCTTCGGACATGGCTCCGGCCGTGCGGGCGAGATCCCTTCCGTCACGAAAAAGGACCAGGCTGGGCACGGATTGGATGTTGAATCGACCAGAAATTTTGGGATTGGCCTCGGTATCCACTTTGGCCAAAATCACCCGACCACGGAGGGCTTGGGCGGCCTGGGCGAATGTCGGTGCCATCATGCGGCAGGGGCCGCACCATGGAGCCCAAAAATCGACCAGGACGGGCAGGGTTGAGCGGGCGACATAGCGCTCGAAGGTGGCGTCGCTTAAATCCACGGGAGCCGGGGGCAGAAGCGGCGTCTGGCATTTGGCGCAGATTGGATTCCGACCGATTTTATCCAAAAGCACGGCGTTGACTGTTTGACAGCGAGGGCAAACGACGTGAATTTTTTCCATGGCCTGTCTCCTGGATGGTGGGTTGCGGATTGGCCAGAGATAATCACGGAACGCGCCCCGGCAAGCGGGAGAAACAAAAACCCCCTTCCGGAGAAGGGGGTTGCCGCTAGATACCCATGATGTTGTAGCCGGAGTCGACGTGGATGACCTCGCCGGTGATGGCTTGGGATAAATCCGAGGCCAGAAAGAGCCCGGTCTTGCCGACGTCTTCCTGCACGATGTTGCGGCGCAGAGGGGCGCGTTCCTCGATGGTCCCCAAAATAGTCTTGAAACCGGAAATGCCGGACGAGGCCAGGGTTTTCAAGGGGCCGGCGCTGATGGCGTTGACCCGTATGCCCCGTTCGCCCATGTCCATGGCAAGGTAGCGCACGCTGGCTTCCAGGGCGGCCTTGGCCACGCCCATGATGTTGTAGTTGGTGATGACTTTTTCGGCGCCATAGTAGGTCATGGCCATGATCGAGCCATTGTCATTTATCAATTTTTCATAGGCTTGGCATAGCGCCACCAGGGAATAGGCGGAAATGTCCATGGCCAGGTGGAAACCGTCCCGAGAAGTGTCCACGTAGCGACCCTTGAGGTCGTCGCGGTTGGCGAAGGCCACCGAATGGACAAGAATGTCGAATGAGCCCCACTTGTCGCGCACCAGGGCTGCGGAATCGGCCAGGGCCTGATCGTTGGTCACGTCGCATTGAAAAAGAAAATCCCCTCCCAATTCCGCGTGGATGGGTTCCACTCGCTTTTGGAGCGCTTCCCCGGCATAGGACAGCGCGATGGACGCGCCATTGTTTTTGAGTTCCTTGGCAATGGCGTAGGCGATGCTCTTGTCATTGGCCACGCCGAAAATAAGGGCCTTCTTCCCTTGAACCAGCATGTGCGTTCTCCGATTGATGGCTGTGCCCTAGGGCAGTTGCAGAGGGGTCCCGGTCAGCAGTTCGTATGCTTCCAGGTATTTTTTTTGGGTTTCCGCGATGACCTCGGCCGGTAGCGTTGGTGGCGGCGGGGTTTTGGTCCAACCGGTGGCGGTCAGCCAGTCCCGAAGATACTGTTTGTCGAAACTGGGCTGGGATTTTCCGGGCGCGTACCGATCCGCGGGCCAGAACCGGGAGGAGTCGGGAGTCATGACTTCGTCGATGAGCAAAAGCTCCTTGCCGTGCAACCCGAATTCGAATTTGGTGTCGGCGATGATGATGCCCCGGGCAGAGGCCAGATCCCGACCACGGGAATAAATGGCCAGGGAAAGATCCTGGATTTTCTTGACCAAGCCCTCTCCAATGCGGGCCTTGGCGTCGGCGAGGGTGATGTTCTCGTCGTGGGCACCCAGCTCGGCCTTGGTCGAGGGGGTGAAGAGTGGCGCTTCCAGCTTGTCCGAGTCCACCAGGCCCATGGGCAGCTTGTACCCACAGACCGACCCCGTGGCCTTGTAGTCCTTGAAGCCAGACCCGGTGATATAGCCGCGAACAATACATTCGATGGGCAGGGGCTTGGCTTTGCGCGCGATAACGGCGCGACCGTCCAGATCGTCCCGGTGCGGGGCCAGGGCCGCCGGAAAATCCCGGACATCCGTGGCCAAGAGGTGGTTGGCCACGAGATCCGTGCAGGCGTTCATCCAGTAGAGGGTGATCTGGTTCAGGACCACGCCCTTGTAGGGGATGGGCTCGTTCATGATCACGTCAAACGCCGACATGCGGTCCGTGGTCACGATGAGCAGGGTTTCGGCGTCGATTTCGTAAATATCCCGGACTTTCCCGCGTGAAACAAGGGGAAATTCCCGGATGTTGGTTTTGGTGACAATGTTCATGGCGTCTCCGGATTAGAGTCGATGTTCCACGCTGCGGGCGTGGGCCTCCAGGCCTTCCAGGCGAGCCAGGCGGGCCACCTTGCGTCCATGGTTCTGGATATAGGCCTGGTTGGTGCAGATCAGGCTGGTCTTTTTGCAAAATGTCTCCACGGACAGGGCCGAGGAGAAACGGGCCGTGGACAGGGTCGGCAGCACGTGATTGGGCCCGGCGAAGTAGTCGCCGATGGGTTCTGGAGCACAGTGCCCCATGAACACGGCCCCGGCGTTGCGGACCATGCCGACCATGTCCCAAGGGTTGGCCACGCTCAGCTCAAAATGCTCCGGGGCGAGAAGATTGATCAGGTCCAGGCCGGTTGTCACGTCGGGAGTCTGGATCAAGGCGCTCCAGTTGCTCAGGGACGCGCCAGCGATATCCGCACGGGGCAGGGCAGGAAGCTGCGTGCCCAGCTCCGTCTTGACGGCCGCCAACAGGTTCGCATCGGGAGAGACCAGCAGGCTGGAGGCCAGGGGATCGTGTTCGGCCTGGGAGAGCATGTCCGCAGCCAGCCATTTCGGATTGGCCGTGGAGTCGGCCAAGATGGCGATTTCGCTTGGGCCCGCGATCATGTCGATTCCCACCTGGCCCACCAGCAGGCGCTTGGCCGTGGTCACGAAAATGTTTCCCGGCCCCGCGATGACATCGACTCTGGGTATACGCTTCGTTCCGTACGCCAAGGCCGCGATGGCCCAGGCCGAACCGCAAGCACAAATCTGATCGATTCCTAAAATGGCCGCCGTGGCCAGGATATATGGGTTCAGCGTGCCGTCGGAGCGTGGTGGACTGACCACGCAAAGGGTGCCCACTCCCGCCACCAAGGCGGGAATGGCGTTCATGAGCAGGCTGGAAATAAGCGGGGTTTCTCCGCCCTGCCCGCCAGGCACATAAAGACCGGCGCGTTCCACTGGTAGTACCATTTGACCCAGGGTCGTGCCCGGCGTGGGCATGGTGATCCACGACTGCTGCTTTTGTTTTTCGTGGAAGGCGCGGATGTTGTCCGACGCCTCGCGGATGATGGCCGCGTCTTCGGCGGGAATGAGATCAAGGGCGGCCTTGATCTGGTCGGGCGGGACAACCAGGGTGTCCTCGGTCAGGGTCGGACAGTCAAAGCGGCGCGTGTATTCGGCCACGGCCGCGTCGCCCCGTTCGCGGACAGCGGTCAGGATGTCGCGGACAATGGGCTCGACATTGTGTTCCGAGGCGTCACGGCGGGACAGCCAGGAATTGATTTCAGGCCAGTCCGCCTGGGAAATATAGGATATGGTGCGAATAGGCATGGTTTTCTCTAAATAGTGGTGAACGTGAATGTCCGTCCTATGCCGCGCGGTCCGGGTAAGTCAATTCTCCATAACGGCCGAGCGCGGTTCCTGGGATCGAGGAAAAAAGAAAAGGCCGAAGCTTTGCGACTTCGGCCTTTTCGGCGTCAGGTATAAAAACCTGGATTAGAACTTGTACTGGAAACCGACAGTGGCGAAGTAGGATGTATCTTCGTCATCTACATCATCGAATTCAGGGTACACAAAGCCCAATTCGTTGATGGCGGCCAGGTTTTCATAGATCATGTAC
>RZYB01000109.1 GCA_009930495.1 Deltaproteobacteria bacterium | reverse complement strand
GCGCCATTGAGACAGATTTCGCCCTTGCCGCCCTCGATGACATAGGTTGAAAAACGCTCACCGTTATCGATATTGTAGATATCCACGCGTTCGTTGAGATACAGCCCGGCGGCACGGATCAAATCCGGACAGATGCCGATGGAACCCTCGTAATCGATTTCCGCGCCGGTGATGGTGGCTCGATGAAGTTTGCACTGTAAAAAGGTACGCAATGGCATTCATGCCTCGATGGTGATATATTTGTTGTCGATGAGCCGCGCCTTGCCCAGACGCAGGGCCACGGCGGCCAGAACGTCGGCGCCAAGGCGTTCCACGGGCTCGATGCGACGGGGGTCGACCAACTCCAGGTAATCGAGTTGGCCCGTGGGAATGTGTTGGCGGTAGTACGCCGAGACAGCGGTACGCAACCGCCCTGGATCGCGCTGCCCGACCCGGATCAAATCCTCCAGCACGCAAAGCCCTTTTTGGATGTGTGGCGCCACGGCGCGCTCCTCGGGCGTCAGATAGACATTGCGCGAACTCAAGGCTAGGCCGTCGGGCTCGCGCACGATGGGACGTCCCTCGATGCGCACCGGGATATCCAGGTCACGGGTCATCTTGCGGATGACGGCCAGCTGCTGCCAGTCCTTCTCGCCGAAAACGGCAAAGGTCGGCTGGACCAGATTGAAAAGCTTGCACACCACCGTGGCCACGCCCTGAAAATGATTGGGCCGGGTTTTGCCACACAGGTTGCGGGCCACATCGGGCACGTTGATCCAGGTGCCGTGATCCGGAGCATACATGGTCCGCTTGCTCGGACAAAAAAGCGCGTCCACGCCGCAGGTTTCGGCCAGTCCGGCGTCACGGGCGAGATCCGAAGGATAATTGTCCAGATCCTCTCCAGGTCCGAACTGGGTCGGATTGACGAAAATGGACGTCACCAGCATATCGCAGCGTTCCCGTGCCCACAGGATCAGGGACAAATGCCCTTCATGCCAGTAACCCATGGTCGGGACCAACCCCACCGTCAGCCCTTGGGCGCGCCAGGACAGGGCCAGGTCCTGCATGGCCTTGGGCTCAAAAATCCGCTCCATCATTTGCCTCCCGGTGTCCGCATATCAAAAAATTCGCACCCGCAATCACACACGATCTGGTCGCCCATGCGCCGTCCGTCGGGATCATCGACCACATCATGGAGGATGCCGGTTGTTTCCTCATAGACGAATTCCATGCCCATGACATCGACCATGCCGTACAGGCCGCACTGGCGGCAGACAAAATCCCGCGTTTCTCCGAATTTAACGACCATCGTTTTTCTCCCGCGCGGCGCTCAGGCTTTCCAGCTGGATATTCAACGCCAGGGTGGACATGGAAATCTCCCGCGTGGACACGCCCAGGGAGACAAGCATGGCCAGAAGGCTCAGGCCAAAGACAATCTTGCCCATGATGATGAAGCCGGCAAACAGAAAAAACATGCACAGCACGCACAAAAAAAGACTGAGCACCCCATACATCTGCATGAGTCGAATCAGATTGACGCGCAGACGCAGACTTTCAATCTGCGCCAAAAGGCCCGGAAACTGGCTGGTCTGATAGCGGTCATACAGGGTGCGGATGCGCGCGGCCAGGGCGAGAAACCGGTTGGTGTAAGCCAGGAGCAACAGGGACAGGGTTGAAAACAGCAGGGCCGGGGTGGTCAGGGTGATATCCATGGGCGCGCTCACGATTCGCACAGCTTGCGCAGTTCTTCCAACTCGTCCCAACGGGTCAGCAGCTCGTCCAGCTCGGATTCCAACACGTCCAGGCGGGCGGCCTCGGTCGCGACGACGGTGTGGTCGTTGGTGTAAAATTCGGGATCGTTCATGCGCTCCTGAAGCTGGGCAATGTCCCCTTCAAGGGCCTCGATACGCTCCGGAAGGGCTTCCAGCTCGCGGGATTCCTTGTAGGTCAGCTTGCGGGCCCTGGGCGCCTTGACGCGCTCCGGCCTGGGCAGAACGGGCGTTTTTTCCTCGACCACGGGACGCTGGGTCAGCCAGTCGTCGTAGCCGCCGGCGTACTCGACCACGCGGCCGTGGCCCTCGAACACGAAACAGGACGTGACCGTGTTGTTCAGAAATTCGCGGTCATGGCTGACCACGAGCACCGTGCCGGAAAAATCGCCGATAAGCTCCTCCAGCAACTCCAGGGTTTCCTGATCCAGATCGTTGGTCGGCTCGTCCAGAACCAACACGTTGCACGGCCGGGTGAAGAGCTTGGCCAGAAGCAGACGATTGCGCTCGCCGCCGGACAAAACGCTGACAGGGGTCTGGGCCCGCTCCGGGGTGAACAAAAAATCTTTCAGGTAGCCGATGACATGGCGGCGGTTGCCATTGACGTCGATAAAATCCGCGCCCTCGCCGACAATGTCGCGGGCGGTCTTGGTGTCGTCCAGAATGGAACGCATCTGATCCGAATAGGCCACTTCCAGCTTGGTCCCCTGACGGACCGCGCCCGCCTGGGGTTCCAGATCGCCCAGCAGGAGCTTTAAGAGCGTGGTCTTGCCCACGCCGTTGGGGCCGACAATGCCGACCTTGTCCCCACGCATGACGTTGCAGGAAAAATCACGGATGACCGGCCGCCCTTCCCAGGCAAAGGAAATATTTTTCACTTCCAGGACCAGGGTCCCGCTCGTGCGCGCCTCCTGGATCTGCATGGACACGTTGCCGGTGCGCTCGCGCCGCTGGCGACGCTCCTCGCGCATGGTCTTCAACGCCCGGACCCGGCCCTCGTTGCGGGTCCGCCGCGCCTTGATGCCCTGCCTGATCCAGATTTCCTCTTCCTTGAGTTTCTGGTCAAACCGTTTCCAAAGCGCCTCTTCCGTGGCCAGGACATCGGCCTTGCGCTTCAGAAAGGTGTCGTAGTCGCAGGCCCAGTCCACCAATTGTCCCCGGTCCAGTTCCAGGATGCGGTTGGCCACGTGGCGCAGGAACATGCGGTCATGGGTGACGAAAAAAAGAGTCCGAACCTGCTTGACCAAAAATTCCTCCAGCCAGCGGATGGAGGCGATGTCCAGATGGTTGGTGGGCTCGTCCAAAAAAAGGATGTCCGGATCGCCGGCCAGGGCCCGCGCCAGCAGCGTCTTGCGCTTCAATCCGCCGGACAGGCTGGCGAAATCCGCGTCCGGGTCCAGATCGAGATGGGTGATGACCGTGTCGATTTTCTGGGTCACGCTCCAGGCGCCCTGCTCGTCAAGCATGCGGTGCGCCCTGGCCACCAGGGGCGGGTCCACGGCAATGTCCGGGCTGGCCTCGTAGCGCAGCGCCGCCAGACACAGCCCGGCCTCGCCCGCGCCATCGGCCACGACCTGATACACCGTGCCGCCCAGGCTGGCGGGCACCTCCTGGGGCAAGGAGGCGATGGTCAGATCCTTGGACCAGCGCACTTCGCCGGAATCGGAGGGAAACTCGCGGGCCAGGATGCGCATCAGGGTGGACTTGCCTTCGCCATTGCGCCCCAGAAGGCAGACGCGATCACCTTCGTGGAGCTGCAGACTGATATCGTCCAGGAGAAGCGGGCCGGAAAACGACAGGGAAAGATTGCTTGCGCTGATGAGTGCCATGAATGGAAAAAAATGAGGTTGGTTGTGTGAACGGTCAAACTACTAGGGAGAAAGCCCGGCCTTGTCCAGAAAGGAATCGTCCCCCGGCAGGGCACAAAATTACCGTGAAAGGCCAGGCGAACGGAAGGTTCCTACGTTTCGGCCCCGTCCGCGAAAACCGCGACCTCCTGCTTCAGCACCAGGCGGCGGTAATAGGCCAGGACCAGACAGGTCATGGGCAGGGCGATCAAAAGTCCGAGCATTCCGAGAAGCTTGCCCCAGATGGACAGGGACAAAAGCATGACCGCCGGGGACAGGCCCATGGCCTTGCCGAGGATTCTGGGCACCAGGATCACGTCCTGGACAATCTGGGCCACGACAAAAACCAGCCCGGTCAGTCCCAGGACCACCCAAAAGGATTGTCCGGTTTCCAGGGCATGGATGGCCGCGACCATGACCGCTGGAATGGCGCCCAAGATCTGCAGATAGGGCACCAGGGTCATGATGCCGAGCATGATCCCCAGGAGGATGCCCAGGGGCAGGCCGATCATGGAGAAACCCGCCGCGAAAACAATGCACAACACGCCGGAGATCATGATCTGGCCCCGAAAATACTGGTTCATGGCCAGATCGAACTCCTCGACAAAGGCGATGACGCCGTCGCGGTAGGCGTCCGGAATCATTTCCTTCCAGACCACGCGGACCTTTTGGAAATCAAGCAGCAGAAAAATGAGGTACATGAAGACCACGCCCGGAACGATCAGGGCCATGATCACGCTGTACGTGCCGGAAATAATGCCCATGAGCCCTGGCAGCAGTTTGCGCAACGCGGTCTGAACCATGGAAATGAAGCTGTCCGTCCGAAAAAAATTCTGCACTTCCGGCGTGTTGAAATACTCGCGCAGGGCCTGCCAGACGTCGGGCGGCAGACGCTTGGAGGCCGCCTCGGCCAGCTTGGAATTACTGACCAAGTCCGAAATAAGGCGTCCCATGTGGGCCACCTCGCGACCCATGAGCGGGACCACGATCCAGAACAATCCGATCAAGACCACCACGAACACCAACAGGGTCAGACCAATGGCCACCCCTCTGTTGCGAACATATCGCTGGATGAAATGCACCACCGGATTCATGATATAGGCCAGCAGAAGAGCCACGGCAAAGGGAATGAGCACGTCGCTCAGGTATCCCAGCGCCGTGATCACGGCCCAGATCAGGCCCGCGCCCAGGGCCATGCGGACGACGCGGTCGAAGGAATAAGGTCGGGTGTCGAGAATCATGGGGCTCCCCGCGCATGGCGCGCTCATTGAATTTCAAATGAAATAGCAAAGACATGGCCGCCTTGGAAGAGCGAGCGGAACGGCTTGATTTGATTCCTTCCTTTCCCTAAGCAGAGTGGATTCGCGACAACCATCATCCCCGGCGGGACTCTTCATGCTTGATCCGCAAAACATCATCGCCTTCCTGACCCTGGCCAGCCTGGAAATAGTTCTTGGCATCGACAACATCGTCTTCATCGTCATCATCACCAACAATCTGCCGGAAAAATTACAATCCAAGGCGCGCAAGATCGGCCTGGCCCTGGCCATGCTGACCCGCATCATGCTTCTTTTCGCCATTACCTGGGTCATGCGCCTGACCGATCCGCTTTTTTCCGTGCTGGACCACGCCATTTCCGGACGCGACCTGATTCTGCTCGGCGGCGGCCTTTTCCTTATTGCCAAGGCCACGTTTGAGATCCACGAAAAACTCGAACACAAACCCGAGGAGGATATCCGTATCCATAAAAGCCTGGGTTTTGTCTCGGCCGTGACCCAGATCGCCTTCCTGGACATCATCTTTTCCCTGGATTCGGTCATCACCGCCGTGGGCATGGCCAGCCAGATTTCGATCATGATCGCGGCGGTCATGGCCGCCGTGGCGGTCATGCTCCTGTTCGCCGACGCGGTCAGCGGTTTCGTCAAGCGCCAGCCAACCATCCAGATCCTGGCCCTGTCCTTCCTCATCCTCATCGGCGTCTTTCTGGTGGCGGAAAGCCTGGGCAAGCACATCGACCGTGGCTACATCTACTTCGCCATGAGCTTCTCCCTGCTGGTCGAAATTCTGAACCTGCGGCTGCGCAAAATATCGAGCGGCAAGACCGCCTGACGGGTGTCCTGTCCTGGCCCATAACCACAAGTCCGTGAACAAGGCGAAACTTTTCAGGGAGAACAGCGCATGCCTGTCGCATTGACATTTTTCCAGACCTTTCTGGACAGCTGCACAACCCATCGGCACAATACCGCGTTCATCTACAGAATTGGTGACAGCGAGTTCCAGGTCACCTACGAAAAATTCTTCGAGGATGTCCTGGTGCTGGCCAGGGCCTTCAAGTCCAAAAAAATTCGCAAGGGCGATGTCGTTTTTTTTCTGTCCGACAACCGCTACTCCTGGATCGTGACCGACCTGGCCCTGCAGGCCCTGGGCGCGGTCAGCGTGCCGCGCGGTTGCGACACCCCGCCAAGCGAGATCGAATACATCGTCCGTCACAGCGGCGCCGAATTCCTGATCATCGAAACGGAAAAACTCCACACCGAATGCCAGGCATTGATCAAATCGCTCAAACCCCGGGGTGTGTTCATTATTTCCGGGGCCGAAAAACATTCCTGGTTCGAAAAAGCGTCCAGCTATTCGGAACTCCTCGCCGATAGGACCATCGAGCCGCGCGACATGGACTGGTTCAAGGGTCTGTCGGAGCAGATCACTCCGGACGACCTGCTGACCATCATCTACACGTCGGGAACCACGGGCACGCCCAAGGGCGTCATGTTGACCCACGCCAACATCATGCACAACGTGCGCACCCTGCCGCCTCTGATCGAGCTGGGACCAGACGACGTCTGGGTGTCCATCCTGCCGACCTGGCATATTTTCGAGCGCACGGCCGAATATATCGGCGTGGCCGCCGGGAGCTGCCTGGTTTACTCCTCCATCCGCACCTTTGCCTCGGATCTGGAAACCTACCGGCCAACCCTGGTCGCCACCGTGCCCCGAATCTGGGAAGCCTTGTATTCCAAGATTATTTCGGCCCTGAAAAAACAGGATCCCAAAAAAGCCAAAATTTTCGACTACCTGGTTTGGGTTTCGATCCGGTATCGGCGCAACCGCCGTATTCTGCGCGACCAGCTCCCGGTCTTTACGCCCCAGCCAGTTCTCGGGCGTTGGCTGGCCAAGCTTGGAGCCGCGATAGAAAACGCCCTCCTCGTCCCGCCGTATGCCCTGGCCCAAAAAAAATTCCTGCTCGTGCAGAAAAAATTCGGAGGCCGGCTCAAGGCGGCCATCAGTGGCGGTGGAAGCCTGCCGGCCTTTTTGGATGAATGGATCGATGCCATCGGCATCCGCATCATCAACGCCTACGGCATGACCGAGTGTTCGCCGGGCATCGCCGGCCGGGGCCTGCAGTGTGAAATTTTCGGCACCATCGGGCCGGCCGTGGGCGAAACCGAACTGCGCATCGTGGGAGATAACGATGAGCCCCTGCCCAACGGTCGCGAGGGGGAAATCCAGGTCCGGGGGGCGCAAGTCTTTTCGGGATACTACAAAAACGAGGAGGCCAATGCCCAGGCCTTCACGTCCGATGGTTTCTTCCGCACCGGCGACTTGGGCCGCCTGACCCTGACCGGCGAACTGGTCATCACCGGGCGGGCCAAGGAAATCATCGTCCTGGCCAGCGGCGAGAACGTGGACCCGACCAATATCGAGGCGACACTGTCCATGTTCCCCTTTGTCCAGGACGCCGTGCTCGTGGGCCAGGACAAAAAAGGCCTGGGAGCGCTCATCGTCCCGGACCTGGAAAAACTGCGCGAATTCGTGCTCGAAAAGTACAACCATGTCCTGGAAGAAACCGAGGACGCCCTCAGGGACAAACAGCTTCTGGACCGCCTGCGCCAGGAGATGAACAAGCTCCTCAATGCCAAGAAAGGCTTCAAGCCGTACGAAAAACTGATGAACATCCATTTTCTGGACAAGGAATTCACCCTGGGCGAGGAGCTGACCAATTCCTTCAAGAAAAAACGGCACGTCATTGAAAAAAAATACAAGGACATCATCAACCGCCTGCTCAAATGAAAACGGCCCGGCAATGTCCCGGCCCGTATAAAACCACAAGGACCACGTCTCATGGAACTGATCTTTTTTTCCCCGACCCAGACCACCAAAACCATCGTCGAAGCCGTGGCTCGCGGACTCGGCGCCGCGCCTGCTTCCATGGTGGACCTGACCTACGACCGGACAGCGGACCAACCCCAGCCGTCGGACATTGCCGGCCCCACTGTCATCGGCATGCCGGTGTATGCCGGCCGTCTGCCCGAACTGGCTGTCGAGCGTCTGCGCCGGCATGTCCGAGGACAGGGCCGCCCGGCCGTGCTGGTCGTCGTCTACGGCAACCGCGCCTTCGAGGACGCCCTGTTGGAACTCAAGAACTTGGCCGAAGAGCTCGGCTTTGTTCCCGTGGCCGGAGCGGCCTTTATCGGCGAACACTCCTTTTCCACGTCGCAGTGGCCAGTGGCGCCAGGCCGGCCGGACACAGCGGACACGAACGTGGCCCTGGATTTCGGCGCGAGAGTGCGGGACAAGCTGGCAACCACCGCCGATATCGGCACGATGCCCGGCCTGCGGGTTCCCGGGAACTTCCCCTACCGCGATGGCATGCCCGCGGCCAACATCGCTCCGGAAACCGAGGCGGAAACATGCACGCTGTGCGGGACGTGCGTGGAGGCCTGTCCGACATCGGCCATCACCCTGACCGAATCGGACGTGCGAACCGACCCGGCCCTTTGTCTGCGCTGCTGCGCCTGTATCCGGGTCTGCCCCGTCGGAGCGCGCCTCATGCCTCAAAAAGTGATGGAATCAGCTCAAAAACTGCACAATCTGTGCGGACAACGCAAAGAACCCGAAATGTATATATAACGCCCCCTCCCGCCACGACGGACGCATGGGGGGCGACGATGGGCGCGCCCCCCGCTTCCCCACAACCATAAGGAGCCACATGCATCCGATCGGTATCCCCACTCGGCCCTGGTATCGACCTTGTCTTCCCCTTTGTCTGATTCTCCTCCTGGTCGGCCGGATCGCCTGGGCGGACCCCTTCCCGCTGCCCCAATCCTTTGATCTGCGCGATATCGACGGCCACGCCTTTATCGGCCCGGTCAAGAACCAATCCCCCATGGGCACCTGCTATTCCTTCGCCGCCGCCGCCGCGGCCGAAAGCACCTTGAACCGGGCCATGAATCTGTACGACGAAAACGCCGCGCGCTTTTCCGAATCGTTTATCATCTGGAGTTTGTCTCCCCATTACGAAGGGTTTGGCCCGTACTCCGGGGCGAGTTACGATTACGACGAACTCCAGGCCCTGGTCGATCATGGTCTGCCCCGCGAGGAAATCTTCCCCTACGTCACCAGCGAGCCACATGACCTGCATTGGGATGCCAAACGCACGAAGTTCAGCAGCTGGCACAGAATCCCCACCAACGATGTCGAAACCATGCAGCGCGTTCTCCAGACCTTTGGCGCCATCGACGCCGCGGTTCTGGTCGAGGATCCCTTCATGGACTACACCGAGGGTATTTTTTCCGACACCTATACCGCGCCACTTTCTCCCGTTGAATTCCGGACGGATACCAACCACGCCATCTCCCTTGTCGGCTGGGACGACAACGCCGACGGCCAGGGACACGGGGCCTGGATTCTGCGCAATTCCTGGGGGCCGAATTGGGGCCTCGATGGCTATATGCTCATCGACTACACCTCCGCCGCCGTGGCCACGTCCGCCACATATTTGGTTTATGGCGACTGGCCGGGCGACAATTTTTCCCTGGAAAAC
>RZYB01000108.1 GCA_009930495.1 Deltaproteobacteria bacterium | reverse complement strand
CGCACGGCGCCGGCCTCGACCACGGCGTTCTCCAGGGTTTCGCCCTGGTCCCGGCGCATGGCGATGAAATCCACCAGAATGATGGAATTGCGGACCACGATGCCGGCTCCGGCGATGAAGCCGATCATGGACGGGCCGTGAAGAACGCGCCGGCCATGGCGTGGGCCGGGATGATGCCGATGAACGAAAGCGGAATGAGGATCAGAAACATGGCGCGGGGCATGACGGACTCCACGGGGACCGAGGTGATACTCGCGACCTTGCGTGTACACTTCGGGCCAGGAGCAGTTCAACCCTGGGAACGGGAAAAACGTAATTTATTGAGAATAAAGTGTGATAAGGATGCGAGGGATGGGCAAAACCCCCTGCCCGGCCAAGGCGGCGGGCAGGGGCAAGGGTTCAGAATTTCCAGATCATGGGGATGAAGACCACGCACATGATGTAGCTGATGATCTGCAGCGGCCAGCCGGCCTTGAAATAGTCCATGAATTTGTACTTGCCGGGGCCCAGCACGATGGTGTTGGGCGGGGTGGCGATGGGGGTCAGGAAACAGGCCGAGGCGCTCATGGCGATGCCCATCAAAAGCGGCAGGGGCGAGACGCCGCCCTGCATGGCAATGGGCACGGCCAGGGGTGCCATCAGGGCGGCCGTGGCCGTGTTGGACATAAAGTTGGTGACAATGGCCGTCAGGCCACAGACCACGGCCATGAGCATGTACGGATCGCTGACCTGGGAGACCACGGCCGTGGCGATGAGCTTGGCCGCGCCACTTTTGTCCAGGGCCGCGGACAGGGCCAGGGTGCCGGCGAACAGAAAAATGGTTGTCCAGTCGATGGATTTGAAGGCTTCCTTCATGGTCATGCAGCCGGTGATGACCATGAGACAGGCGCCGAGCATGGCCGCCGTGACCAGAGGCATGAATTCCGTGGCCATGACCGCCACGACAAAGGCGAAGATGGCCAGGCAGATGCCCATTTTTTCCGGGCGTTTGACCTTGGGAACCTGGGTGGCCAGCTTTTCGTCCTGGTCCAGATCAAAACCGTTGCCGGTATCGGGTAGAAAGTTTTTCCCGATCAGGGCGAAATAAAGAATACCGACGATGGTCAGCGGGATACCGAACTTGGCGAACTCAAAAAAACCGAAGGGCTGGTAGCCTTCGCTGGCCATCTTGGACAGCACGGAATTGACCAGGCCGTTGGGCGGGGTACCGACCAGAGTGATCGCGCCGCCCAGGCCGGCGGCAAAGGCCACGGGCATGAGAATTTTTCCCGGCTTGATGCCGGCCTTGGCGCACATTCCCATGATCATGGGAATGGCCACGACCGTGGTCCCGGTGTTGGACAGAAAGGCGGACAGACCGCCGATGGCGATCATGGAGAAAAGAAGCAGCTTGACCTCGTTACCGCCGGACAACTTGACCGTGAGGGCGCCGACCTTGTCCGCGAAGCCCGTGACAAAGGTGGCCTCGCCGACCACGAACATGGCCATGAAGATGACCACCCATTCGTTGCCGAAATTGGCGAAAGCGGCCTTGGCCGGAATGATGTTGAAAATGCTCAGCGCCACGGGCACGAGCATGGCCGTGATGGGCAGGGGCACGAGTTCGGTGAAAAAGAGGATGCCGGCCACGCCGAGAATGGCCAGGGTGATGTAGGCGTTCATGACCGGAGGCTCGGCCGCCTCGGCGGCGGAGCAACAGGCGGCGAAAAGTACCATGATGATGGTGGGCACGATGATTTTCAACAATTTCTGAACCATGATCGTTGACCTCGATGCGTTGGGGTAAGGCATGCCCGGCTCTGGTGGAGGGGACACATCCATGAGTGGAAAATGACGCGGGCAATCGGTCCGCCGTGTTTTGGTCCGCCGTGCGGTATTTCCGGACACCGCGTTTCCGTTCACGACCTGAGTCCGGACGAAAAACCTCCTTGGTTACGGGTTGATGGTCAGCGGCTCCGCCACGCATGGCCGGGCCGCGCGTGGCGGAGCCCGTCCCCAAGCAGGGGCCGTGCCAGAGCCATCTTGAACAAGATAATTTTTTTAATTCGGACTGTTGTATAAATCCATCCAGGAATACAACAGCAGCCTTCCCGCGCCACGGGAAGGCTGTTTTCCTGTCGGGCAGGAAATGGAATCCGCGTCGGGACGAAGCGTGTTTTTATTTCTCGTTGGGGCGGGGAATCAGGCCGTGCTTCTTGAGCAGGGCGTAAAGGCGGGATTGGGACAGGCCGGACAAATGGATGGCGGCCTTGACATTGCCACCGGTGGAATCCAGCAGGCCGCGCAGATACTCGCTCTCGGCCCTGGCCCAGATTTCCTCGCGGTAGGATTGCAGCCGGGGGATGTCACCCGTGGCGGACACGGGCTCTGGAAGCCGATCCACGGCCTGGCTGGCGGCCATGCGTCGCCGGGCGACCTTGGCCCGAAGCGGCGCGGGCAGATGTTGGGGATAAAACGAAGGATCAAGACAGGCCACGGCCCGGACATGATCCAGGGCGTGGATCAATTCCCGAACGTTGCCGGGCCAGTCGTAGGCGTCCAGGGTCTCCAAAAAGTCCGGGCTGGGCGTCTTGGGCAGGCCGTCGGCGCGCGATTCGAGAAAATGGGCGGCCAACAGACGGATGTCGCCCGCCCGTTCGCGCAAGGGCGGCAGATGGATATGGATGCCGCGCAATCGATAGAGCAGGTCGTCCCGGAAGGTGCCGGCCTCGACCATGCCTTCCAAATCGCGGTTGGTGGCGGCCACGAGACGAAAATCACTCTTTTTTTCGTCCCGGTCGCCCAGGGAACGCACGGTCCGTTCCTGGATGGCGCGCAGAAAATTTTTCTGCACGGCCAGGGGCAATTCGCCAACCTCGTCCAGAAAAAGGGTGCCCTTGTCGGCCTGGGGAATCAGCCCGGATTGATCCTTTTCCGCCCCGGTAAAGGCGCCTTTCTTGTGGCCAAAAAGGATGGACTGGGCAATGCTCTCGGGCAGGGCGGCGCAGTCCACGACGACAAAGGGGCCGCTGGCGCGCGGACTGTTTTGATGAATGGCCCTGGCGAAAAGCTCCTTGCCAGTCCCCGTTTCGCCGGTCAGCAGCACGCCGGCCTCGCCCTGGGCGGCCAATGCGGCCTGGTCCAGGGCTCGAAGCAGGCTGGGGCTGGCCCCGATGATCCGCTCCCGGCTCAACTGGTCGCCCCGGACCCGGCGCACCTCGACCCTGGCCTCGCGATATTCCAGAGCGCGCTTCAGGGTCAGGGATATGCGCTGGATACTGTATGTTTTCTCGATGTAGTCCCAAGCGCCGTTGGAAATGGCCAGCTCGGCCCCGGCTGGATCGCCCTGCCCGGTTATGATGATGATTTCCGGCCGGGAAGGCTGGACCAAGAGCTCCCGAAGCATGGTCAGCCCATTGCCATCGGGCAGGCGGACATCGAGAAAAACGACGTCAAAGGACCGGGCCCTGGCCTGGGAGCGGCCGGCGGCCAGGGTGCCGACAGCGACCGCCTCGCACCCCATGCGTTTCACCGTCCGGGTCAGGACGTGACACATGGATTCGTCGTCGTCGATGATCAGAATCGTGGGCATGGGTCTCCCGACGGGCAAAAATCGCCCCCTCGGCGTTTGTCGAGCAGATCGCGCACGCCCTGACACACGTCCGCCGAGTCGAAAGGTTTCCGAAAAAATACCGCCACGCCCGCGTCGTCCAGATTCTGGGGCAGGCGGTGGGTCAAGTCCTCCTCCTCGAAGCCACTACATAAAATAATCGGTAGCCGGGGCCGCGCTTTCCGGATTTCGGCGATAAGCTCGACACCGGACATGCGCGGCATGACCTGATCGGTGAACACCAGGTCGAACCGGTCGGGGTCGTTCAAAAAAAGATCCAGGGCCTCGGCCCCGTCGGCCTTGGCGCTGACCGTGTATCCCAGGCGGGTAAAGAGCTTGGCCAGGGACAGGCGCAGATCGGCGTCGTCATCCACCACCAGCAGGCTTTCGCTTCCTCCCGGCAACTCCCGATGCCGGTCTTCGGTCAATTCATCCTCGGTCCGCCGGGCGCAGGGCAGAAGAACGTGAAACGTGGTCCCCTGATCTGGCCGACTGGCCACGGTGATGCCCCCGCCGTGCATGGTCACGATGCTTTGCGTCATGGACAGGCCCAGACCCGTGCCCCCGGAGGACTGCCGCGAGGTGAAAAAAGGTTCGAAAATTCGTTTTTGCACGGCCGGATTCATGCCCACGCCGTTGTCCTGGATCGACAGCCGGGCATGCAGGCCGGCCCGCAACCCCATGGTCTGGGCCTCGATGGCGTCGAGGTCGATGATGTCCAGACACACCGTGAGCACTCCCTTGCGGCCGCGCATGGCCTGCTCGGCATTGGTGCACAGATTCATGACAACCTGCAGCAGCTGGTCCGGATCGGCCGTGACCCAGATCTTTCCGCCCCGAATCTGGCGGCGGACCTCGACATTGGCCGGAATGACGGTCTGCACGAAGTCCATGCATTCCTCGACAATGCTGGCCAGATTCACGGTTCGGCGCGGGGCGTCGCCCGTGCTGCTGAACTTCTTGATCCGCCGGACCAGATTCTTGCCACGGTTGGCGGCCCTGGAAATCTGGCGCAAATCCTCGTGCAGCGCGTGGGAGGCCGGCAGATCGAGCATGGCCAGCTCGGCGCAGGACGAAATGGCGCCAAGCACGTTGCTGAAATCGTGGGCGATGCCGCCGGCGAAAATACCGATGGCCTCCATCTTCTGGGCCTGGATCAATTCGCGCTCCAGCTGGCGCCAGGGCTTGATGATGGACCGCGCCATGAACAGGCTGACCGGCAGGACCACGAGCACCAGGACCATGAGCACACCCCAGCCCACGGTCAGGATGGCCTGACGATGGATGCGGGCGAAAATCCCCGCGAATTGGTGCTGCTCGCGCTCGATATCGTCGATGTACAGCCCCGAGGCCAGCCAGATGTCGCTCCCTGGAATGGGATGGGCGTAAACCAGCTTGGTCCGGCGCTCGCTCTCGCCGGGCTTGTAAAAATCGTATTCGACGAAGCCGCCCCCGGCCATGGCCTTTTCGGTCAGTTCGCGGATGTACTTGCGGCCGGCGTCGTCCTGGATATCCAGACGGGCCTGGCCCTGGAATTCATGAAAAAACGGATGGACGACGTTCACGCCCCGTGTGTCGTAGGCAAAAAAATAGCCGTTGTCCTCGTAGCGGGCCGTGTCCAGGACGCGCCGCAACAGCTCCCGAGGATCCTGTCCCGGAGGCTGGGCCGCGAGCATTTGGCCCAAGGCTCCGCTCATGGACTGCACCGCCGCGATCAGGGTGCGCTGGCGGTCTTCGAGCATCATGCCCCTGGCCGCGTCCTGGGTTTCGCGCAGGGTCTTCCTGATGTGGTGCGTGTACACGACGCAAATGGCGCCGGCAAAAACAATCAGAAACACCAGCAGCACGGCGATGCGGCCGATGATGGAGGAACTGAGCAAGGGGCGGTAGGTGCGCAGGTTGAACATTGTCCGCCACGATAATCCAATTATTTGATATTCTTATAGGATTTGGTTTTTCTTAGCCGGAGTCGGGACGGAAGGCAAGGAGGTTTTCCTGTCTGGCGGGAATGGCGCGACACACCGCCAGGACGCCACATGGCGCCTGGCTGGTGTCCTCGAAACGCTTTGGGACAGGCCGGGACAACCCGGCGGATTTATCCGAGAAAATTCTTGATGCCGGTAAACACGATCTGGGCGGCCAGGGCCGAGAGGACCAGGCCGGTGATCTTGGTCATGATGGACAGTCCCACGGACCCGAGCAGTTTCTTCAGCACCCGGGCCGAGCGCAGGATGACACCGACGCACAGACAGGCGCAAAGCAGGGCGGCCGCGCCGATCAGCCGTTCCTTGGGTCCGCCCAGTTCCGCGCCAAGGATGAGCAAGGTACCGATGGTGGCCGGTCCGACCGTGATGGGAATGGCCAGGGGAACCACGGCGAAATCCATGTCCGGGGCCACTTCCTGGCTGGAACGCTTGCCCGAGACCAGGGACACCCCGGACAAAAAAAGAAGACTTCCCGCGCCGATGCGGAATCCATCCAGGGTGATGCCCAGGGTGGAAAAAATCGGATTACCCGCGAAATAAAGAATCAGACTGATAATACCGACGGACGCGGTGGTCCGGATGGCCACCCGGCGCTGATCGGCCTTGTCCATGTGCTCGGTCATGGACAGAAACACGCTCAACACGAAAAAGGGCGTCAGCAAAAAGAAAAGCTTGATGGCCAGGCTGATGAACAGATTAAGCATGACGGACTCCAATCAGGCCGCGGATTGACGCTTGCGGCGCTGGACAAGGATGTAGACGGCCAGGATCAGACCGCAGCCGATGATGGTCAGGGTCAGGGCCACGTGGGAATAGCGCAGGATCAACGCCTGATTTTCTCCGATGGCGTACCCGATGCCCGTGAGCACCGTGCACCAGATTCCCGCCCCGAGCAGGGTATAGAGGGAAAAACGCAGATGCCCCATCCCGGCCATGCCCGCCGGCAGGGAAATGAGATGGCGGATGACGGGCAGCAGGCGGCCGATGAATGTCGAAATCTCGCCATGACGAAGGAAAAAACGCTCCACGCGGCTGAATTTTTCCTCGCTGATACCCACGAAACGCCCGTACTTGAGCACCAGGGGACGCCCCAGGTAGCGCGCCGCGAAATAATTGGCGTAGGCCCCGACCAAACTCCCCAACGTGCCGCAGGCAATGGCCACCCAGGCGTTCATCTCGCCTCGATGGGCCAGATACCCGGCCGGCGGCATGACCAGTTCGCTGGGCACCGGCAAAATGGAACTTTCCATGGCCATGAGCAGAAAAATCCCCCCATATCCCATGCCGCCAACGGTTGCCAGCAGCCAGTCGATCAACTCGTGCATGTGCGCTCCATGGTCGCGAACGAAAAAATAACCGGCCGCGAGCCCGGTTTGCCCGTCCTTAGGGCCAGGGCAGGGGAAAGGCAAGAGGGCCGCGCCACCGGCATCCAGCCGTCATGAAAACCAATCACGTCCAGCCCCGAAAACGTAATTTTCTTGACCTCGACGCAAAAAACCATGCACAAGGCAGCGCATGGAGAAAGAAACACTCATGGACGGATTACCCTCATCCGTATTGGATAAAATCGACCAACTCGATCCGGATATACTTTTGGGGCTGTCGCAACGCGTCCAGTCCGAGTTGCATCGCCGCGGCCTGCCTAGCCAAGCGCCTCAAAGACGCTCCGGCCCCAAATCATCGCGCATGTTTCAGGTTCCACGGACGGTAAAATATCTGACCCAGGCACAAGTGGAGACCCTGGCCGTGTCTTTCCGAGCCTGGCTCCAGGCGGCGCGCGATGCCCGCACCACCCAGGCCAGAATGCGGATCTGGTTGCTTTTTTTGATTCTGCGCCACACGGGCATGCGCCTGGGCGAAGCCTTGGAGTTGGACGACCGCCAAGATTTTGATTTCGAACGCGGCGTGGTCCGAGTTCGGGGCGAGTCCACGCGCGAAATCCCCCTGCCCGTGGACGTGCTCGACACCTTGCGGCACTTTTTCGACAATCCCCTGAGCTCGACGCTGCGGGGACAGGTTTTCCATCTGGACCAGGGCTATGTCCGGCGCAAATTTTCCGAGCGCGGCGCCGGGACGGACATCCCGCGCGACCTGCTCAATCCCCGCGTGCTGCGTCATTCCCGAGCCGTCGAGCTCTTGCGCGGCGGAGTGCCCCTGGTCGTGGTCGACGCCATGCTTGGCCACCAGAGCCTGCCCCAGACGGCCCAATACGTCAGTTTTTCCGACGCCGACACCCGGCGCATCATGCACCATTACATTCATGAGGTTCATAAAATGAAAACATCGGCCAGAAACATGTTCGTCGGTCAAATCAGCGCCATCCGCGACGGCATGGTCTTGAGCGAAGTGGAGCTAACCACGGCCACGGGGCTCAAGGTTGTGTCCGTCATCACCAAGGACAGCTTCGACGCCCTGGGCTTGACCATGGGCACGACCGTCATCGCCACGGTCAAGGCACCGTGGGTGGTCTTGGTCAAGGAGGACCAAAAACTCACGACCAGCGCCAGGAACAAATTCCACGGCGTGATTTCCAAGATCAACCGGGGCAAGATCGCCGTGGACGTGGTGGTCGATCTGCCCGACGGGACCCAGATCACGTCGCTCATCACCGACGAATCGGCCAGCGGCCTGGACCTCAAGGTCGGCGACAACATCTGCGCCCTGGTCAAGGCCTTTTCCGTCATCCTGACCGTCGAATAACGACTATGTTCCCAAGAAACGGACCAGGGCCGGCGCGACGACGCGCCGGCCCTTTTTTATTCAGAAACGCACGGCGATCTTGGCCACCAATCTGTAGTCCTCGGTGGGTTGCGAGCCCTCCATGTCCCGGTACACGGACACGGGCAGGGCCAGACCAAGGACAGTGTTCCATGGCTTGATGTTCCAGCTCAGTTCCGGGCCAAGAAATATCAGATCACAGCCAGAATTGGGATCATGACCGATCACGCCGGGCGAAAGCTCCTGGGTGTTCTTGTCCTGATGGATCCCGTTCAAGGCCAGCCCGGCGGTCAAAAAGGAGTTCAGGGCGTAGCCGTAACCGAGATTATACAAAAACTGGTCTCCCTTTTCGATGTGATGCTCGCCCTCGGTGCCAAGAACATACATCAGCTGGCCATCAAGACGCGACCGCCCAAAAACGCGGGTCGCGGACATGGTCGCCTTGGGAGTCCAGGCTCCGGTTCCCAGTTGCAAAAAAGGGCCAAAATACGGTTGGGTGCCAAAAGAATTTTCGTTGTCGCAATCGCCGGTGGGTATTTCCAATCCCAGGCCCGCGGCCAGGGATAATGGCGCGCCATTTTTCTGGGACAAAAGTTGATACCGGACCATGAGTTGGATGTCGCCCAGACCGGAAACGTCGGACTCGTCGGTGGCGCCCTTCGCGTTTTCACGCTCGACGGTCTTGTCCCAGAGCGTACCCGTGGCCAAAACCTCGAATCCCGCCGGAAGCCCGGCGCGCAAGGTCAACTGTCCGGCATGCGCCGTGCGCCGGCGCTTGCCAAAGCCAGGATCATCCTCGGACGCACCCGTGAAGATCCGGTTTTGATCGAAATACGCGTATCGTCCGATAACAGCGAAACGCATTGGAGCGAAAACATTACCATCTTGCATGGTAACAGGAGGGAGAGGCTTGATGTTCGAGGAATCATCCGCATGTACAACGGACAAAAAAATCAGATACGCGGCAGCAAAGGCAAAAACAAATCGACGCATAATGAGCTCCTTGAAATAAAGATGGAGTCATTATACGCCGATTTTCTTCTTTTTATCTATCCTATCACGACTCTTGAATAAAGAGTGATCCAGACACAACTACATACTACATGGGCAAAAGCGTTCCCAGCCCATGATGCTGGCCGCGCCGGCGATGGTCGTGCCATAAAAAAT
>RZYB01000107.1 GCA_009930495.1 Deltaproteobacteria bacterium | reverse complement strand
GGCTTCGGATTCAGGACCTGCGACGCGGAAGAGCTGGAACCCATGGTCGAGGAGGCGACACGCGCCACGGATTTGACCCGCGGCCCCCTGGCCTGGGCCGTGCTCGTTCCCGGCCGGGATGAAACGGGCGACGCCTTGGCCCTGGTCATCCACCACCTCATCGTGGACGGGGTGTCCTGGCGCGTCCTGCAGCAGGACTTCACCGCCGCCCTGAGTTGTCTGGACGAGGGACGACCAGTGGAATTGCCCAGCGCGGCGCTGGCGGACGATGGCTCGTTTCCGGCGTGGGCGCGGCGGCTGGCCGAATACGCCCACGATCCGACCGTGCTCGATCAGGCCGCGTTCTGGCGGTCCGTGCTGGCTGGCCGGCCCGGCCCCCTATCATCCGACGCGCTGGTCGCCGCGCGGCGCAAGACCGATTTGCGGGAGTGCTCCGTGCTGTTGGACGCCGAGTCCACGCGCAACCTCCTCGGCCCCTGCCGCAAGACCCTTGGCGCGGACATGGACGCCCTGCTTCTGGCGGGCCTGGTGCTGGCCGCGCGCGATTGGCGCGGCGCACCCGGCCTGACCGTGGATCTGGAGGGGCACGGCCGGCAGGAACTCTTTCCGGACGTGGCGCCCGGCGCCATCGTCGGCTGGTTCACCACGGTCCACCCCGTGGCGCTCATGGCGCGGGCGGACCTTGTCGCGACCGTCAACGGTGTGCGCCAGACCCTGGACGCCGCGCCGGACAAGGGGCTTGGTTTCGGTGTGCTCAAGCATGTGGCCGGAGTGGAATTGACGGACTACACGGCGGATGTGCTCTTCAATTATCTGGGCGATGCCTCGGACGCTGGCGGCGGACCGCTGGCCCTGGAGCGCATCGGCTTTCCCAGCGACGTGGCCCCTGATTATCCGCAGCAGGCCAAGCTGGCCGTGACCAGTCTGATCCGCGACGGCAGGCTGGATGTGACCATCGAAGCCCATGGCCAGGAATTCACGGCCGCCAGTCTGGAGGGTTTGCTGACGGCCCTGGAGCGGCGGCTGCGGGAGATCGCCGGCTATGGGCGGCGCGGAGAACGGCAGTGACTGATGCCGGGCCGTTGGTGCTGGCCGCGAACATCGCACGCTTCGACCACGCCTGGGAAAACGCCGTGCTGCCCCTGCTGCCCGAAGTCGAGAGCGCGTCCATCCGCAAGAATCGCCGCGCCGAAGACCGTTGTCGCCGCATTCTGGCCCGGCTGCTCCTGGCCCATGGGCTGCGCGTGCTGCACGGATGGGAGCTGCGCCAGGGCTTGGCCGCGCCGCGCCGCGAGCCCGAGGGGCGACCCTTTGTGCCGGGCCTGGATCGCGGCGTCAGTCTGAGCCATTCCGGGCGGTGGGCCGTCTGCGCTGTCGGCGGACCGGGTCAGGCGCGCGTCGGCGTCGATGTGGAGGAGATCCGGCCGCTACCGGTGGAGGATTTCGGCATCGTCTTCACGGCCGGGGAACTGCGCGCCATCCAGGCGCACGCCGTCCCGCACGCGGAGCTGATCCGGCGCTGGACCATCAAGGAAGCGGTGCTCAAGGCGCGGGGAAGCGGGCTGCTGGGCGACCCGCTGCTGGTCGATACGCAGGGGGACGGGGGCTCCGTCCAGGGCGAGGATTTCTGCTGGCGCCACCTGCATCTGGACCATGACCACTGGCTGACCGTGGCCGGAACAGGCCCGACCGGGCCGACGAAGCTGATCTTTCCCGAGTTGGAGTGGCCATGCGGGCCGGCCTGACCGATTCCTGGCGTTCACGAGTGCGCGCGGTCGGCAGAACACAGGCGGCCGAAAAATTCCGCATTGACAGAAAAGTACGTCCAAAAGTACTTCAGAACATACAAAAGGAGGCGCGCCATGCCAAAAATTCCCGACATCGTCCCGATCAGTGATTTCCGACAGGATGCCGCCGCCGTGCTCAAGAAACTGCGGTCCGGCACGGGCCCAATGGTTGTCACGCAACGAGGACGCGCCGTCGCGGTCATGCAAAGTGTCGAGGCCTATGAAAAGCTGGAACAGGAACGGAATTTGTTGCGAGTGCTCGCGGCGGGAGAACGCGAAATCGCCGCAAGGGAGGGACATACCCTGGGCAGCGTCATGAACGAGGCCGACGCCCTGCTTGGAGACGGGTTGTGAACATTTTGTTTACGCCCTCGGCAAGGCGCCAGTTTCTCGAGGGCCTGGAGTACATCCGATCGGACAACCCCGCAGCGGCGCGTCAGTTCCGACAAAAAGCCGAATCCGTCTTGAGTCGCTTGGCCGACTTTCCGGAATCGGGCCGCGTGATTCCCGAATTTCCGGAACTCCCGCATCGTGAAATCGTTGTGCGGCCGTATCGCTTTTTCTACCGAACAGTAGGCGAAACGGCGTGGATCGTGGCGGTCTGGCACTCGGCGCGCCTGCCGCGAATTCCAAAGAATTAACGCCGCGCCAATATCCCGCCTAGCGGACTGTTGAAAAATTCAAAATTCGCAGGCCGTTCAAAATCATGGCCAGAAGCTCTTCCAAATTTTCCGGCCGTTCCAAGACGTGAAAATGTCCGCCGGGCAGGACGTGGGCGGCAAAGTCCCTGGTTGTGTAACGCCGCCAGATTTCCGCGTCTTCCATGTCCACGATGTCGGCGTCGCCGCACAGGGCCGTGATGGGCGCGTCCACGGCCGGCAGGCGCGGACAGTCCCAGTCCAGGACCGCTTTCAGGTCGGCTCGCAGGATGGGCGCGAACAGGGCCATGAGTTCCGCGCTGGTCGCGATCTGATCCGGCATGCCGCCGAAATAGGCCGCGCTCTCCCGCCACAGATCCTGGTCCGAGAGTTCGGGGAATCCGGACGGGATATGGTGCCGTCCGGGCGTGCAGGTGCTGGAAATGACCACGTGGGCTGGAATCGGGGCGTGCCCTTCCAGGTCAACGGCCAGGGCGTGGGCCAGGATGCCGCCCATGCTGTGCCCGAAAAGGGCATAGTCGGTGCTTTCCGCCAAGGCGTCGAGCGCCTGACGGCGCAGATCGCGGACCATGTCCGCAATGTTGTCCAGCAGCGGCTCCCCCAGACGCCGGCCATGACCGGGCAATTCCAGTGGGACCAGCTTCATTGTTTTTCCCATGCCCGCGAACAGGGATGCGTACTGAACGGCGTTGCCGCCCGCATGCCCAAGCATGAAGAGCGTTTTCATTCCCCCTGCCCCCCGTTCTCCGGCCGGACGCCGAAGAAAGACTGCTGCATGGCGCAGATCCGCTGAAAGGCCTCGCATTGGAGCATGGCCAGGCGCACGGCGGCGTCATCGCTATTTCCTAAAGCATTACTTGAATTTTTTGCGGCATCATTTTCCGCCGTCGAAATGGGCGGTTGGGGCGCGGTCAGGGCAAACTCCGGCACAAGACGTTCCCGCTCGAACGGATAGGGCGGCATGGCCTCCGGCCGGACCGCCTCGTCCATCTGCCAGCGCCACGTCAGATCAAAGCCCAGGGCGTGCAATCTGGCCAGGCTTTGGGCCATGGGCTTCATTCCGGCGCCGGCGCTGGCCGAAAAAAGCCAGATCCCGTCCTCGCGGCATTGCCGGCCATAGGAGGTCAGGGTCGGACTGGCCCCGAGTTCCAGAAACACGCTTTCCCCGGCCCGGCGCAGCGCGTCGGAAAAACGCACGGGCTGGCGGGTCTGGGCGCGGAAATAAGCGGGCCACTCCACATCCGGGCCGAGATGTTCGCCGGTGCACCCCGACAGGATGGGAATCCTCGGCGCGGCAAAACGCAGCCCGCGCAAAAAGGTCTCGAACCGGTCCAGCATGGGCTCGATCAGGGGACAATGAAAGGCATGGGACACGGGCAGGGGACGGCTCTCCAGGCCCTTGGCGCGCAATCGCCGCACGGCCTCGTCCACTTCGTCCCTGGCGCCGGCGATGGTCACCGTGGCCGGGCCATTGACCGCGGCCACGGCCACGCCGGGCAAATCGGCCAGTTCCGCCATGACTTCGGCCTCGGAGGCCAGAACGGCGGCCATGGCTCCCTGATCCCTGATGGACGCGGCCAGCTCGCCGCGCGTCAGGGCGATGTCAAGCCCGGTTTCCAGATCGAATACCCCGGCCACATGGGCGGCGGCGTATTCGCCGATGCTGTGCCCGAACACGGCCGTCGGGAGCACGCCGCACTCCCGCCATACGGCGGCCAGGGCGGCCTGATGGGTATAGATGACCGGCTGGGTGCAGCGCGTGTCGTGCAGACGCGGATCGTCGGCCGCGAACATGACTTCGCGCAGGGAATAGCCCAGACGTGGCGCGGCCAGCGCGTCGCACCGTTCCAGCACGTCGCGGAAGACGGGAAAAAGCGAGTCCAGCGCGCGGCCCATGCCGGCCTGCTGCGAACCCTGCCCGCTGAACAAAAACAGGATCGAAGGCAAAACGGTCTCCCGTCGGCCCTTGGCCACGCCGCGCCGCGTCGTGCCCGCGCCGAACGCGCGCAAGCCGGTCACGGCTTCGCCGGAGTCGGCCACGGCCAGGGCCAGCCGCTCTGGCTCCAGCGGACGCAGCGTCGCCGCCGCGCACATGGCCGCCAAGGACTCGCCCTCTTCCAACCGCCGTGCGCAGCGCGCGGCCAGCGCGGCCAAGCCCTCCGTGCCGCGGGCGGACAGGGCCAGAACACGGCAGTCCGGCGCGGTCGCGGCCTCGGTTCGCGCCGACGTCGGCGGTTCGGCCACGAGCAGGTGCGCAAGGGTGCCGGAAATGGCGAAGCTGTCGATGCCGGCCACGCGCCGGGCATGGCCCTCGGGCCACGGCTGGGTCGCGGCCGCGACGCGGACCGGGATGGCGTCCCAATCGAGCAGGCTGTTGGGCGGCGTGCAGTGCAGGCTGGCCGGGATGACGCCGTCGCGCACGGCCAGCACGGTCTTGATCAGTCCGGCCATGCCCGAGGCCGCCTCCAGATGGGCGATATTGCTCTTGACCGCGCCGATGAGCAGGGGCCGCGTCCGCTGGCCGTAGACCTGGGCCAGGCTTTCAACCTCGATGGGGTCGCCCAGGGGCGTGCCCGTGCCGTGGGTTTCGACAAACCCGACGTCCTCCGGCCGCAGCCCCGCGTTGGCCAGGGCCCGGGTCATGACCAGACGCTGGCCCTTGGCGCTGGGCGCGGTAAAGCCCGGCGTTTTGCCATCGGAGCCAATGGCCCCGCCCAGAAGCACGGCGTGGACGCGCCGTCCGTTGCGCAGCGCGTCGCTCAGGCGTTCCAGCACGACCACCCCGCCGCCCTCGCCCCGACCGAAGCCGTCGGCCCCGGCCCCGAAGGCCTTGCAGCGCCCGTCCGGAGCCAGGGAGTGCATGGCGTTCAGCCAGTGGCTGGGCGTGGGACCCAGGAGCAGGTTCGCGGCCCCGGCCAGGGCCAGGGAGCACTCGCCCGCGCGCAAGCTGTTCACGGCCTGCATCACCGCCACCAGGGACGTGGCGCAGGCCGCCTCGGCGGACACGCACGGCCCGTGGCAGTCGTAAAAATGGGCGAGACGTCCGGGGAGCGTGCTGTGCATGTTGCCGGTCATGGTGTAGGGGTCGTCGGCCGAGGCGCGACCCGTGCCCAGAAGGTCGAAGAGATAGTCCGTGCCGGTCTTGCCCGCGAAAATGCCGGTGCCCGATCCGGCCAGGGCCGAGGGCGTAAGGCCCGCGTCGAGCACGGCCTGCCAGGACAGTTCCAGCAGCAGACGGTGCTGGGGATCGGTCATGGCCGCCTCGGCCGGCGTTTGGCCAAAGAGTTCGCGGTCAAAGGCGAAAATGTCGCGCGTCAGCAGCGCGGCATGGGTCAGGCCCGGCACGCGGGGCGCGTTGTCGGCGCCATGCCGGGAGCGCCACAGCGCGGCCCGTTCGGGCGGAATCTCGCGGACCGCGTCATGGCCCTGGTTCAGGAGGCGGCCAAAGGCCTCGGGCGTGTCCGCGTCGCCGTGCTCGTCGCCGGGAAAGAGACAGGACATGCCGATGATGGCCACGGGTTCGCGCACGGTCCGAACCTGCTCCCGCAGGTCGCGGATGGTGTCGCGGGCTCCGCGCAGGGCGGTTTTGTATTGCTGTTCCAAGGCCGCGTCCATCAGGCATCCCCCAGCAGGCTGTCGATGTCGGCCAGCAGCGCATCGGTGCTGCTGGCGGCGGACGCGGCATCCGGTTTGGGCGCGAGCCGGGCCTGGGGTTGAACCGTGGCCTTGGAAGAATCGCCATTGGACGAAGTCAGCCAGCCGACGATCTTTTCCAGGGTCGGATATTCGAAGATCATGGACACCGGCACGGCCCGGCCCAGTTCCCGCCCGACAATGTTGCGGAACTCCACGGCCAGCAGGGAGTCAAAGCCCTGCTCCAGCAGCGGGACATCCACGGCGATGCGCCCGGGATCGGCGAAGCCGAGCAGGCCGCAGGCCAGGGCACGCAAGCCCTGCAAAAGCACGACCGGGTCCGTGCCGTCGCCCAGGGCGGCTTTGGCCGGAGTTCGGGTTTCGTCCCGGCGCAGCCATTGCGGCGGGATCACGAAACGGAAATGCCTTGCGGCCGGTCCGCGCAGGGCGTCCCCGCGCTTGGCCGCGAAGCGCTTCCAGTCCATGTGCATGACGCCGAATTCCGCCAGCCCCAGGGCCTCCGCCGCCTGGAACGAAGCCAGGGCGTCCTCGGCGCGCAGTCCCAAAATTCCCTGCCGGTCCAGATGACCGCCGCGCCGCTCGGAAGCCAGAACCATGCCGCCGTCGCTCCACGGACCCCAGCCCACGCTGGCCGCCGCCCTGCCGTCGGCGCGGCGGAACCGGGCCAGGGCGTTCAGAAACTGGTTGGCCGCGTTGTAGTTGCCCTGCCCCTGGGTGCCGAGCAGCGATCCGGCCGAGGAATAAAGCACGAAATGATCCAGCGCGTCGTCCAGGGTGGCCAGATGCAGGTTGAGGGCTCCGGCCACCTTGGGCGCCATGACCGCGTCCATCCGCTCCGCCGTCAGTTCCGTGATCACGCCGTCGTCGAGAATGCCGGCGGCGTGGAAAACGCCGCGCAGGGGCGGGGCTTCGGCCCGCAACCGCGCCAACGCCGCGTTGACCTGGGTCTTGTCGGCCGCGTCGGCGCGCAGCTCGACCACGCCCACGCCCAGGGCGCGGATCTCGTCCAGCACGGCCAGGCCATGCGGCGAGCGCACCCCGGAGCGGGACAAAAGAGCCACGGTTTCGGCGCCGTTTCGGGCCAGCCACAGGGCAGCGTGCAGACCGAGCGCCCCGGAGCCGCCGCTGACAAGCTGCGTGCCGCGCACCGGCTTGGGCTCGGCCGCGGGCAGGCCCAGATCCTTGGCCCGGCGCAATGCGGCCGCATACGTCCCGCCGTCGCGCACGGCCCGCAAATCCCAGGATTCGGCCGCGCGGCACAGGCCAAGCAGGGCCCGCGTGTCGTCACCGGTCCAGGCGTCGCGCGGCATGTCCACGGCTCCGGCCCACAAATCCGGATGCTCCAGGGCGAAACTCTCCCCCAGCCCCCACGGCCCGGCTCCGGCCGGCCACGGCCGATCGTCCTTGGCCACGGCCATGACACCGCTCGTGACCAGATGGACGCGGACAGGATTCCCGCTGGCAATGACCGCTTGCAGCACCGCGAGCATGCGCGCCGCGTCCGCCGGTTCGGCTTGGGCCAGGGTGTCCAGGTCGGCCGCCCCACCGTGAATCAGCACCAGCCGCGCGTCCGGGCCGCGTTCGGAGACCAGACCGGGCACGGCCTCAGCCTTCATGGAAGCCGCGAGCAGCGTCACGTCGGGGCTGCCGGCCAGGGCACGAGCGCGGTCGTCGCGGCCGATGGGCAGCACCACCAGCGGGGCGTCGCCCCCAGCGTCCTGCTCCACCGCCTCCCAGATCCGCGCATGGATCAACTCCAGCGGACCGGCCTGCATCTGGCGGTAAAGGGTGGCGCGGTCGGTCATGCGGAAGACGAAACCGGTCAGGTCCATGACCGGACGGCCCTCGGCGTCCACGGCCAGGGTCGCGCCGCTCAGGGTCGCGTCGGCCGCGCCGCGCTCGGCCCGGGCATGACACCAGACCTGCTTCGGCACTTCCCGCCACAGGCGCAGGCGGTCCAGATGAAGCGGAATGAGCAGGGATTCCTCGGCCATCATGGTGTCGGCCAGTTCATGGAAAAACGGCGGCAGGATGGTTTGCAGCACGGAATCAAGAGCCCCCGGATAGATGACATGACCGGCCTCGCCGGCCTCGCCGCGCCGCGTCGCGACCCGGCACAGGGCTTCGCCGGCCTGGACCGAAATATCCTCGATACGCTGAAAGCCCGACCCGACCTCGTAGCCACGACTCAGAAACCGGTCATAAAAGGCGGCCTTGGTTTCACCGACGGCGAAACGCGTTCCGGGAGCATGGATCGGAGTCGGCGCAAGGCCGGCCTCGCGGACCATCACGCCGGTGCAGTGCGTCAGCCAGTCCCCGTCCCCGGCGCGACTGACGAGCCGAAAGCGGCCGTGGCCGGACGCGGGGGCATCGACGATGACCTGCACCTGGCGTCTGTCCCCGTCCTCGACCACCAGGGGGCTCAGAAAATCCACGTCGCGCAGCTCGCAGCGGGCCTCGCCCCACAGTTCACGGGCCGCGGCCAGGAGCATGGCCATGTGCCCGGCCGCCGGACTGATGGCCTTGCCGAAAATAACGTGCTCGTGCACGAAACCGGGGCCGGCCGAGGAAAAGACGGACTCGAACACCGCCGTGTCGCCCAGGGCCGGGCTGTGCAGGCGCTGACCGATGACCGAACCGCCTTCGACGAATCCGGCCGGCGGATCGGTCTGTACGTCCATCCAGTACCGCTCGCGCTGAAAGGGATACGGCGCCGGCGACACCTGGCGTGACGGAAAGGAGGCGAAAACGGCCGGCCAGTCCAGCTCGACCCCTTCGCGGTACAGGCGGCCCACGGCCGAGAACAGGGCGACCAGTCCGCCCTGCTTGGGCGACAGCGTGGGCACGCAGCGCAGGCCGGTTCCGCACTGATCGACCAAGCCCGCCAGGGACGCCGCCGGTCCGGCTTCAACGGCCAGCGCCGCGCCCTGGGCCAGGCTGGCCACGGCGTCGGCGAACCGGACCGGAGCCAGAATCTGATCGGTCCAGTATGTGGCGCGGCCGACATCGTCGCCGCACGGCCGACCCGTGACCGTGGAGACCAGGGTCATGCGCGCCGGCGGAGCCAGCCGGGCCGATGCGGCCACCGACGCGAACGCATCCGCCGCCCGCGCCATGGACGGGGAATGGAAGGCATGGGCCACGCGCAGTTCCTTGCCGCCGATGCCGCGCGCCGCCAGATCGGCCAGAAGCGCGGCCAGGGCAGGACGCGGGCCGGACACGGTCACGCTGGCCGGGGCGTTGACCGCCGCAACGGCCATGTCCGGATGCCCGGCCAGGAGCGCGGCCACCTCGGATTCGGTGGCGAAGATCGCGGCCATGCCTCCGTCCGGGGCCTGCCCCATGCACCGCCCGCGCGCGGCGGCCAGACGGAGCATGTCGGGCAGGGTCATGACTCCGGCGGCCACGGCGGCCGGATATTCGCCGATGCTATGCCCGCAGGCGCGGTCGAAGCGCAGGCCAAAGGATTCCCACAACCTCCACAACGCGTACGACACGGCCACGATGGCCGGCTGGGCCTGGGCCGTATGCGCCAGTTCCTCGGCCGTGGCGCCGCCATACAGAAGGCGGGGCAGATCGACATTCTCGGACGCGAGGACGCGGGCGCATTCGTCCAGGGCGTCGCGAAAGACCGGATAGGTCCGGTACACGTCCCGCCCCATGCCCGGATACTGGGAGCCCTGGCCGGTGAAA
>RZYB01000106.1 GCA_009930495.1 Deltaproteobacteria bacterium | reverse complement strand
AACCCCAAACACCGGCTGGCGGAAAGTACCGCTCCCAGCCACGCGGTGGCCCTGGGCCATATCCACGACAGTGGATTGCGCGCGTTTGAAATGGTCAAAAACCCCGCGTCCTTGCGTCATACAGGCGAAATCTGTACGGCTCCGGGGAGTTGTGCCGAACGGGAAGGCGTTGTCACGCCGCCCTTCGCTCTTTCCGGATCAACCCTCAGCAGGATCTCGCCGCTCATCGATCCGCGTAGATCTTGACCTGGAAGGGCTTCCCGGCCGCATCGCACGGCGCGCTGTAGCGGTTGCTCGACGTGCACCAGACAGGTCGAGGACACCCGGCACTGCTTCAAGCGGTAGCCATCGAACTCCTTGGGCGCCCGAATCAGAACCCCGCGCTCCGCCTTAAACACTTCCCAGATTGTCTTGTCCGCGAATTCCGGGTGCTTGTGGGTCTTGGCCCAGCCCACGGTCCGCTCCAGCAGCCATTCGTTGAGTTCCGCGATGCTGGCGAACTTCCTGCGCTCCGCCAGAATGCATTTGCGCGTCACTCCCACCAGATTTTCGACTTGGCCTTTTTCCCAGCCCGCAGTCGGCGTGCACATGGTCGGCTCGACCAGGTAATGGGCACACAGCTCCTCGAAGCGCGGATTGAGTTCGCGGTGCTTGCCGCGCAACACCTGCGACACGGCCGTGCTCATGTTGTCGTAGATGCCTCGCCCGCAGGCCCCGCCAAAGAAGGCAAACGCCCGGTTGTGGGCCTCCATGACCATTTCCAGGGTCTCGCGGGAGAAGGCGTGGCAGAAATGGCACAGACGCGTGTGCGCCAGCTTGACGGTCATGGGCAGCCCGCCGATCTCTAGCTGCCCGTGGCTTCAGTCGAACTGATAGGCCTCGCCGGGCGCGAAGCCCAGCGGCACGAAGGCCGCCGGAGTCTTGCGCCCGGCCTCCTCCAGCCAGCGCCGGACAAACCGTCTCACGGCGTCGTAGCAGCCCTCGTAGACCCGCCCCTGAAGCTGTTCGTACAAAACTTTCGCCGTGCGCCGGTACTTCTTGGGCTGACTGGCGTCATGCTCCAACTGCTCGGCCACCCAGTCTGTGAAACCCGCCATCCTTGGCATGGGCTGGACCGCGCGGCGGTACTCAAGCGTGGCCGCCTCCGACCTGATAACCTTGCGAACCGTGTTCCGGCTCAAATGAAAATCGCAGGCTATCCGCCGAATCGACCTCTCCTCTCGACCATGGGCAAGCTTGATCTTGCGCATCGTTTCCACCGTCAGCATCTCCTCGTACCTCCAAGGCGGCCTGTCAGCCGACCTTGAAGGGCTTGCCGAGGTGGGTCAATTTTTCGTGCCGATTACTGGAGAAAGTGGGTCAGTATTGCATGCTGAGTCACAGCTAACAAGGGCTAAGGGTGCCCGTGGTCCAGTGGTCCAGTAAAATTGAAAAATAGATGTTTATTATGGCAAGACAAATAAATAAACACTTACTTATTAACTACGCTCTTCCCTGTGTGTGGAATGGTGTGTGGAATGCTTCAGGAAAAAACAAAAAGGGCCTAGGTTTTTACACCTAAGCCCTTGTTTTCTTTGGTCGGGGCGACTGGACTCGAACCAGCGGCCCTCGGTTCCCAAAACCGGGGAGGTGTATTTCACTCAATTTTCATCTTTGTATATTATTCTTTGTTTTCAAACTGTTTAGCTGTTTTTGGTTTCTATTGACTTCTGCCATTTTCAGCCTATTTTTGCCTTGCGTGCTGGGAATAGTGCTGGGAGAAATTGGGGGCAAAATGGCGACACGAATCAAGACCGAGTATCCTGGGGTGGTCTACCTCGAATCGACTTCCAAGACCGGGAAGACGGAAAAAGTTTTTTACATTTTTTACCGGAAGGATGGGAAGCAGATAGAGGAGAAGGTGGGGCGCTCCATCCGTGATCACATGACGGCGGCCAAGGCGAACCGAATCAGGACCGAGCGCATAGAGGGCCGCCAGTTGTCCAATAACGAGCGTCGAGAGGCTGAACAGGCCGCCAAGGAAGCAGAGGAAGGTAGATGGACCATTGCCAAGCTCTGGAACGAATACAGGACCACCAGGGCGATCAAGGGCATCAAGACCGACGAAGGACGCTTTGACAAATTCCTAGCCCCGGCCTTCGGCGACAAAGAGCCTCATGAAATAGATCAGCTATCCGTGGTCCGGCTCAAGTCGAAGATGCTCAAGACCAAAGCCCCCCAGACCGTGAAGAACACGCTGGAGCTATTGCGACGCATCGTGAACTTCGGCGTCAATGCCCGCCTGTGCGCGCCCCTCCCCTTCAAGATTGAATTTCCGAAGTGCAACAACATCGTCACCGAGGACTTGACCCCGGATCAGCTTGAACGGCTTCTGTCCGCCATTGAGGAAGACCTTCACCCCGTGGCCGGACCGATAATGCTCTGTGCTCTGTTCACGGGCATGAGGCGTGGTGAAATGTTTCGGCTGAAGTGGTCAGACCTCGACTTCGTTCGTGGCTTTATCAACATCTGTGACCCCAAGGGCGGAGTAGATCAGACCATCCCCATGAACCAGCGAGCTCGTGAACTGTTCGAGAGCATGCCCCGTGAAAGCGAGTTCGTCTTCCCTGGCCGGGGTGGACAGCAGCGGGTGGACATCAAGAAGGCCGTGCGGACCATCAAGCTAGCCGCCGGAATACCCGATGAGTTTCGGGCGCTCCATGGCCTTCGTCACGTCTACGCCAGCATGCTGGCCTCAAGCGGCAAGGTGGATATGCTGACCTTGCAGAAGCTCATGACGCACAAAAGCCCGGACGTGACCATGAGGTACGCCCATTTGCGTGATGAGGCATTGCGCAGTGCCGGACAGGTAGTGGATGATATTTTCGCCAGTGTCGTCCAGGGTCAGGCCGTCAATGGCGGCGGCGCATGACCGAATAATTTCCACCTTCCCTGGAACGCTCCAGGAAGGAAACAAGACGGCCCCGGCAGGTGCTACGAACACCGAGCCAGGGCCTAACCACAGCGAACCGACAGGAGGTTCATCATGGCTGAAGAGTCCCTACCAACGGCTTCCTTGAGCGGCAAGCCCGCTGACATCGAATCCATCCGCCTTTCCTTGGCGAAGATTGAGCTTGTGGCCCTGCAAGCGACCTTCACGACATGCGCGGGCGCAATGAGCGACATCCTGGCCATGGATCAGCCCATGGACGCCATCCCGATCCTAGACTTTTTGGCGACGCATCCGTTCCAGGAGCGCCTTGACCACGCCCAAGACCTGCTTGGGGCGGTGGTGCCCAATCCTTGCGCCACGGAGGTGGAGGCATGAGCACTTCGCCCATATCCGACCTCTACGAAATCAACGTCGCGCTGAACTGGATAGCCGACGGCATGGAGTACAACGAACGCGACTACGGCGCGGCCTACACGCTCAAGGCCGTGACGGCGCGCTTGCTGGCCATTATCCACGCCATGGAGGTGGACCAGCACAACGAGCAGGTCAAGGCATAGGACCATCTTTTCCAGGGCCTAGGCCGGGAGTAATTAACCCGGCTGAAAAGACGCGCTTCCCCTCTGGTGCGTCCTGGCCCTGGATCATCTTTTCCAGGGGGAAGGAGGGAAGACATGGTATCCGAGAAGGGCGGCGTGGTTGTGATGGAGCGGGGGCGGTTCATTTGTGGCGCGAATCTTTTGCGGCGGTGGAATCGTGGCCGTGGGTTTCTTGCGCAGCAAGTGGCCTGCTATAAGATCACTCCGTATGGATTGCTTGGCCCAAATAGCGAAGGGGGCATGGAGTTCACGCGAGATGTAGACGTTTCGAGACCGGAATATCTTGACGATGTAGAGCCTTGGCGTGGGCGAAAGATTATTTGCTTCGATATGGACGAAGTTGAAGAGCTGGAACGAACGGAAGACGTTGTTTATATAGAAAGGTCCATGCCGCTTCCGCCACGGGCACCAAAACTAGCGGACGCGACTATACAGGACTTCAAAAGTCCACTGGATTACGGCAAGTGGTTGTGCGCCAAAGGGTATGAACCATCTGAACGCATTGCGAGATTGAAGACGGGATTCCCGAAGCTGAGCACGGCAGAGATAGGCGCATATGCCAGGGGGGAGGTCACAGCCGAAAAGAGCAAGGCCGCGCATAAAAAATGGTATCAGGACAACAAGCCTGAATAAGCCGGGGGAACCCGGTTTTTTTGCGCCCTTGAGGATGTAGCCGGAAATGTAGTCGGTTTCGTGTACGATGTAGTCGGTTTTGTGTATCGCTAACGCCCTTGTTTTGCTCGTATTTTCATGGCTGTCCACGGATCATCCCCGTGGGCGGCCATTTTCATTTTGGAGGTACAGCATGGAACAGCGAGTATTCGGACCCGAGCGCAAGATTGACCCCAAGGACCAGCCAAGGGGGACGTGGAAGGAACAGCAGGCGGCGGACTACATCGGCATGAAGGTAGCAACTCTTCGGCAATGGCGGTTTCTTTCCAAGGGACCCGTTTTTTTGAAAATCGGTCGGTCTTGCAGATACCGCAAGGAAGACCTGGACGCTTTCCTGGAAAAGTCCGCAGTCAACCCGCTGGCGTAGGGGGTGCCCATGGACATGAAAAAGCCCCGAACCGGGGCGACGATTCAGGGCGTGAAACATAAAGGCGACAGCAAGAGTTTTGTTTCACGCATTGGCCAGACCGTCAAGAGCGTGAACGGGGGTGGCCTGCATGAGTATTGATCTAGGCCAGTACGAGCCCCAATCCGAACCACGAAAGCAATACCAGCCCGGCACGCAGTACGACGAACGGCCCAAGATCATGAGCGCACTGAACGAGGTTAAAGCCCCTGATCACGATTCTTTTTTTGTGGCGCTGGCTTGTGTCCAGGACGCCCTTGGCGAGGATGGACGCGACCTTGCCGAGCGGTGGGCGCAAAACCAGGGCGAAAGCCGGGCCAGGGAGTTCAACGGCGTGTGGCGGTCCTGCCACCAGGGGAAAGGCTTGGGGGCTGGCACGCTCTACCAAGTGGCCCAACAAAATGGGTGGGCCTATGACGCGCCTTTGCGAGCCATGACCGTGGAGCAGACCGAGGCCCGCAGGCGTTCCAGGGAAGAGGCCAAGCGACTCAATCAGGAGGAGGAAGCGCGGAACCTGGAACGGGCCAAGCTCGTAGCAGCGTCAGTCATGGCGGCGGCAAAGCCAGCCAGTGAGAACCCATACCTCAAGCGCAAGCTCGTTTCCATGGGCTATGGCCTCAAGTCCATTCCCATGGCCGAAGTGGCGCGGATTCTCCGGGCGCATAGCCGGAAGGACGAAGGCGAAGACCTCACGAAAGGGCGCTTTGCCATGTTCCGAGGCGATGAGCTGCTTGTGGTGCCCAGATTCGAGGGGTTCGAGGCCGAACCAAAAACGGTGGAACTTATCGACGCGGCGGGCACCAAGTACACACTTAAAGGCGGTGGTGCCGGTATTTACTCCACAGCGCCCTTTCCTGCCCCTGGAACACACGGCTTGGTCTTTTATGTGGGCGAAGGCGCGGTAACGTGCTTGAGCGTATCCGAGATCATGCAAGGCGGCATCGGTGTTTCCACGGGGAGTAATGGCCAACTCGCCAAGGCCGCCCAAGCTATCCGGGACCGATACCCCGACGCGCGGATCATCCTGCTTGCCGACATCATCAAGACTACGGGGAAACCGGATCAGCTCGCAGTTAAAGCGGCCAAGCTCGTTGGTGGCTCCCTAGCCGTGCCGGACTTCGGGCCAGGATGGACGGCGGACATGGGCAAGGACTTCAACGACCTGGCCAACGCTCCCGGCCTTGGCCCGGACGCGGTGCGGAAATGTATCGAGGCGGGCCAGCGGCAAAAAAGGTCCAGGCTTCGGGCGTTCCGATATGCTGACCTTCTGGCGATCCCTGACGTTAAATGGATCGTCAAGGGCGTGCTGGCAGAGCATGTGGTGGGGCTTGTGTACGGCCTGTCCACGGTCGGGAAGTCATTTCTCATGGTTGATATGGCGTCGAGTATCGCTGAGGGCCGGGAGTGGTTCGGATTCAGGACCAAAAAAAAGCCGGTGGTCTATGCCTGCCTCGAAGGCCAGCACGGCTACAAGCGACGGGCTCAAGCATGGGCCGCGCATAACGGGCGGGCCTACCCTTCCGGCGTGGTTTTTTCCCCTGATCCTATCGACCTTCGCAAGGATGAAGACACGGACGAACTCATTGCCTTGACCCTGGACGAAGCCGGACTAGGCGCGGTGGTCATCGTGGATACGCTGAACAGGGCGGCCCCTGGCATGGAGGAAAACGGATCGGTTGATTACGGGCTGATTCTGGCAAGCGCCACGCGCCTTGCCCACGCAGTGCAAGGTTCGGTCTGTTTTGTGGGGCACCCAGGCAAAGACGCATCGAAGGGACCGCGCGGGCATTATTCCATGTTCGCGGGCCTGGAAATGGTTCTTCGGGCGGAAGAGGTGAACAAGTCCGACCTTCTTTTTTCTTGGACGGCGGAAAAGGTGAAGGATGGTCAGGACGGATTTACAAAGCACTTTCGCCGCGAAGTGATTGAGCTTGGCGTGGACGATGACGGCGATCCCGTTACCTCGTGCGTCATCGTGCCAGACCCGGAGGCGGATCAGGAAGCAGCCGAAGCGAAGCCGAAGACGGCGAACATTTCGCGAACGAATCGCGAACGCTTCGAGGAATTCCGGCAGGCGGCCATGGAGCACGGCACGCTTGACGAAGACGGGCAGTTCATCGGCTTGGATAAGGAGAACTGGCGAGCGCACTTCTTTGAGCACAGCCAGGCGCCAAACAAGGCGGCAAAGCGTTCCGCCCATAACACAGCCACCAAGGAGTTGAAAAAGATTGGCCTCATTTACGAAAGAGCGGACGGGCTTTTCCAGTTCGACGGGCCAGGATCGGAAGCCCAAGCCGACATCATCCGGGTGGCCATCGAAGAGCGCACCAGGGGAAAGGCCACAGGCGAAAGCGAGGGGCGAAGAGAGCGAAGAGACCCGAAGAAAAGCGAAGATTCTTCGCTTGCGAAAGACCGAGAGGCGAAGAGAAGAGAAGATCCCCCTTTAAGGGATCTTCTCTCTTCGCACGATTCGGGGCAATTTTCGGTGGAGGATGAAAACCAGACCGAAGATTTTTCAAACCCCTCTTCCCCTGGCACGCTCAACCCGACCGGCACTGACGGCGAAGGGTGGGAAGACTTATGAGCGCGGCGGAAGTTCTTCACCAGATTGAGGCGGCGGGCGCGCGCGTGGTCATGCCCGAACCGGGGCGGCTCCGCCTGATCGGCAGCGACGATGCCCGCGCCAAGGTCAAGGCCCTTGTCCTGGAACACAAGGCCGCAATCATCAACGAGCTGAACGGGAGGGCTTCGGCCCTTCCTGCCCACGTCCGGGCGGGCCTGTCCCTTGGCGGTTATGAGCTACCCGCATGGACACGGGAGGCGTGCAAGCTCTTCCTGGATCAGCTCCAAGCCGAGTGGCCAGGATTCAAGGTCAATGGCTGGCACGGGCTGGCCATGCCGGAATCATGGCCGGTGGGGTTCATGGACGCGGTGCAAAGCGTCTACGTTTTGAGCCTTCAGGAGTCCACAGACGCGACGCAAGCGCAAGGCCGGGGCCTTGGTCGGATCGGTCAGAAAAACGCAGCACGGGGCATCCTCGCGCAAAATATCCAGCACGGAGGGGAATAGGCATGTATTACGGACAAGTTGATGGAAGCGTCGAGGTGTACGGAATAGAAATTTTTTCCAGGCATGGTCTGATCCATGAGTTCCGGGAGTTGATGGACTTTTGTGAAGCGGCATCCGCCCTTGACGTGGCCCGGTACATCAAGGGGGCGTGGTATGACTCGAATGGAGCCACAGCAGTGATTGAATTTCACATTCCCCCTGGCGAGTATGACCCGGTTTTTGACGCAACACTTGAAGCCGCTGAAATGACCCTTTCCGCCTTTTGTATCAAGCCAAGCGGCTATTTTGCGCACGGCAGGAGGCCAAACAAGCGGCCATCGTCGGTGGCAACACAAAAGCCCGCCAGCGATGGGCGGCCACGGGCCAGGGTGACGACTGTTCACCATTGGCGGGCAGACAGACCGAAGAGGTAGCAGCATGAAAACGACCATTCCCGAGGTGCTGACGGTTTCGGCCCTGTCATCATCCGAGACATTCGAAGTTCTGGATACGGCTTTCCGAGAGGGCAAGCCCAGGTTGGCATTGAACATCATCTTCACCTGGCCAAAGGTTTCCTTCCTGGCCAGCCTTGGCGGATCACGGAGGACGCATTGAACGCGCTGGTCACGACATAGGCCAACACAAGCCCGGCAAAAGTCCGGGCTTTTTTGCACTAGTGCAAATCAAGAACAGTTGCAGACGTTTACCTTGTGCATGTTTCTTGTGCGCGGGTATACATGCACCAAGGGGGGTGACATTATGCCAGATGCAAAAGTTCGAAGGATTCCATGCCCGAAGTGTGGAAGCGAAGAGACAAGGAAGGCCCACGGCGCTTTGACGATCAGCGCAACGTTTATTCAGCAAAGATTTATCTGTTCCGAGTGCGGGCAAAAGTTCTTGACGTCGTGGCAGTGCGTCGGGCTCCGTGCGTATGAATCACGGACCGTAGCTTCCCTTGTTGAATCTGGTGCGTGACGCGCTACACGTCGTGGGGTTCGTGAGTAAAGACCAGCCAGAACAGGACAATCTTTCAATCGATTGGGACGACGCGTTCGACCTGACAAAACTTGACTTTTCAGACCTTGATCCATTTGCGGATACGCCCTGAAAAAACAGGCGGGCCGGTGCTCGTGAAAACTCACGTTTCCAAACAAAGCAAACGCTAAAAAGCAGGGGCCGGAAGGGGTGCCGGGTGCCGAGTGATGAGTTACCCCATGCAACGCAACAATGGGCCAGGGTGCAAACCTTGGCCTTTCCTTTTGCGTGGCGCTGCGGGCCGGATACAACGAAAGGTCTGCAAGGTCGCAAGAGCAGCGATTGTTGACAAATGATGACATTCAAAGGGCGCAAACAATGGTGAGGTTTTGGGGAGGGTGCAGCGAAAAGTGCCAAGGTTTTGCCAAGGGTCCGGTTTCAAGTTTGTCGCATTTTGTCACGCCCTGTCACGCCGGGAAACCTGACTGATTCAGTCCGTGATACGCAGGCCATGAAGATGCCGTGCCGATCATGCCATGCTTTTGCGTGATGACCTGCAAAGCAATGAGCGTGCCCACGCAGTACTGGCAAGGATTCAATCCGTGGCGAGGTGGCACGTTTTGTCATGGCTCGAATCGTGCTTTCCGTGCTGTTCGTGATATGGGCCAGGGTGAAGACGCCGGACTTCCGGCTAGGGTCACGGCCAGGGGTGACAGGACGCACGACAGGAGGCCCGTAGGCGCGCTGGCCAAGCCCGTGGACCTTCGCATGGGTTCACCCGCAGCGACCCGCACGGCGCAACGTCGAAGGCGCGGCGTGTATCGTGTACGCATCCGGGGGGGGAGCAAAGTTGGGCGGTTCACGCCGAAGACCGTGATGGCCTCCCTTTTCCCTGTGCCGTCAAAATTGGGGATGTTTTTTTGGACTAGTTTTGTCCGAATATGGCCAGCACAGTGAATCGTCGTGGGCGTGGTGGGTGCGGCGAAAGGAAAGGGCAGGTGCTGGTTGTTTGGCGTTTTTGGTTTGGCTGCTGGGAATGCTGCTGGGAAAGAAAAAGGGCTTACGGTTTGTTTTTCCGTAAGCCCTTGTTTTCTTTGGTCGGGGCGACTGGACTCGAACCAGCGGCCCTCGGTTCCCAAAACCGATGCGCTACCAAACTGCGCTACGCCCCGAAGAGG
>RZYB01000105.1 GCA_009930495.1 Deltaproteobacteria bacterium | reverse complement strand
GCGGCCAGCGCGCTCAAATTGAAGCCCAGAAAATTGAACAGACCGAAATAAAAAAGAAAAAGGAGCACAAGAATGGGAACGCCCCGAAAAAACCAGACATACAGGCCGCACGCGATCCGGATTGGCCCGCGTCCGTAGACCTGGCCCACGGCCAAGGGGACGCCAATGAAGAGCCCTAAAAACATGGCGCCGACCACCGCGACAACGGTGACGGCGGCACCTTGCAGAATATAGGGCAAGGCATCGACAAGAACGGGCAGGATTTCATTCATGAACGAGACAAATCCTCAGCTCGGCGCGGGGCCTGGCAAAAAAACGGGAAGGCCGGAGTGTTCCAGGCCTTCCCGAGGGTTCACGCGGAAACGAGACTACTTGTTCAAATGCTTGGCGATGAGTTCTTCCCAGTACGGATCGGCCTTGAGTAGCTCGAAGCCTTTATTCAGCTTGTCCAGCAGTTCCTTGTCATCCTTGCGCACGGCCGCGCCAAAAGGCTCCACCTCGCCAAAGATGCCGATAATCCGCACTGGCTTCTTCTGCTCGGCGTCGCGGGCCGGGGGATAGTTCATGGCGGCCACGTCGATGCGACCGTTGACCACGTCCTCGATGGCCATGGCGGCGGAGTCGTAGTAGCGGATTTCAAACTTCCAGCCCTGCTTCTTTTTTTCCTCCTCCATCCACTTGGCCTCGGAGGTGCCGGCCTGCATGCCCACGGTCAATTCTTTTCCATAAATCTCTTCGGCCTTCAGCGCGGAGTCTTTCTTGGTCACGAAAACGTTTTTCACTTCCCAGTACGGCGTGGTGAAATTGACCTTTTCGGCCCGTTCCGGAGTGATGGTCATGCCCGAACAGATGAAGTCAATCTTCTTGGCCAGAAGATTGGGAATGATGCCGTCCCAGTCCACGGGCATGTGCTTGACCTGGAAACCCATCTTGGCCGCGATCCAATTCACTGCGTCCACGTCGAAACCACTGGGCTTGCCGCTCTGGTCAACATACGCGAAAGGCGGGTAGTTGGCGTCGATGCCGTTGATCAGAACTTTCTCCCCGGCCAGGGCATTGCCGGCAACCAAACACACATGGCAGACAATCAGAAAGGCAGCGCGTTTGAGCATGTTCTCCATCCTTTTGAAAACGTTTGACAAAAGAAATTCCCTACAGAACAAGGAAGGCTCGATGCCTACATCCTGGCGGTGGGTTTCAACAAACACCCAACACGGGCATCGGTGTTTGTCCGACACCAGCGCCCCATGCCAACGCATCGAATTGCCTAGCAGGTAACGTCATTTTCCAAAAATCGCAATGTTCGCCGCATCCGGTCAATTATCGATGAACAATCAAAAAAAAGCCTATTTCCACGCACTCCTGGCGGTTTGCCTGTGGTCCACCGTGGCCACGGTTTTTAAGCTGTCCCTGCGGCATCAAAGTCCGGAAGCCCTCGTCTTCGTGGCCAGCCTGACCTCGAGTCTGGTCCTGGCCGGCATTCTGGCCGCGCAAGGCCGCCTGCGCGAAATCGCAACCCTGACCTGGACCAGCATCCGCCCATCCCTGCTCTTGGGGGCCCTGAATCCTTTTCTCTATTATCTGGTCCTGCTGCGGGCCTACAATCTGCTGCGCGCCCAGGAAGCCCAGGTCATCAACTACACCTGGGCCATTACCATGACCATCCTGTCCGTGCCGATGCTCAAACAACGCATCCATGGCTTGCGATATCTGGCCATTGGCCTCAGTTACTGCGGCGCCTTGATCATCTGCACCCAGGGCGAACTGACCGAACTCCGCATCGACAGCCCACTTGGTTTTTCCCTGGCCATGGGCAGCACGGTCATCTGGGCGTTGTTCTGGATTCTTGGCGTCAAGGACAGCATGGACCCGGTTTTACGACTTTTCGTCAATTTTTGCTGGGGAACACTTTATAGTGGAATCTGGAGTGTTGTTCATGGGGCGACGTTCAAGCCCAACTGGCCGGGGATGCTTGGGGCGATGTATATCGGCGTGTTCGAGATGGGCGTGACCTTCGTGCTGTGGATGAGTGCTCTCAAACTCTCCCGCACCACGGCCCAGGTCAGCGCCCTCATTTATCTGGCCCCATTTTTGTCACTGTTCTTCATTCATTTTCTGCTTGGCGAGGCCATTTTACCGTCAACCGTGGTCGGCCTGGGCTTCATCCTGGCCGGGACCACGGTCCAGAAAATCGCCGACAGCCAGGCCAAAGACAAGCCCGAGAGCCAGGCCGCGCCCACCCAATGAGCCGCCGTCATACCCGTTGACAGATCATAAGACCCCGCCTAAAACTTGAATCTTCACGGCGACCGATCGTTTCATGGGAGACGGCCGGGTCTCCGGCGCGGACCTGTCTTTTGAAAAGCCGCGTTTTTTTCTTTACCTTCTTCTTTGGAGTGAGTGTCTTGTCCAAGAACATCTATGTTGGAAATTTGTCCTGGTCGACAACCGATGCCGATCTGCGTTCCCTTTTCTCCCAGTATGGCGAAGTGACTTCCGCCCAGGTCATCGAGGACCGCGCCACCGGCCGTTCACGCGGGTTCGGTTTCGTGGAAATGGATGACGCCGGTGCCCAACAGGCCATCGACGCCCTGAACGGCAACGAATTTCAGGGTCGCCCCCTGAAGGTCAACGAAGCACAGCCCCGCGAACGCCGTCCTCGTTACTAAGCAACCCTGTTCGTACTCAAGGAAAAGCCCGTCTCAAGACGGGCTTTTTTTTGGGATATTTGAACCCCGGCGACCACTGATGGCACTTCTATTTCAAGACGAATATCACGCCTGGGAACGCGGGCGTCTCGCCCGCATGAAAGCGGCCAGGATGGCCGCGCTCCCAGGGATGTCCAGGGCTTTGCTCAAAAACGGATACATGCCGTGATTTACAAATCGGATCAAAGCAAGGAATCCCGGACAATGACCGAACCCGTGACCATCAGGGCCACCGCCAAAAGCACGGCCAGGGTGTTGAACACCCCATGGACCAACGGCATGTATTTACGCGGCATCTTGGTGCGATCCATGATCACGCCAGTGATGTAACCGGCGGCGATGCAGGGCATCATCAACTGTCCAAGCCAATAATGGTTGCCCGTGATGCCGTTGCGTTCCCACTGCGTGCTGACCGCGTACTGTCCAAGGACCAGGCCGGCCATCCAGAGAATGTGCGCGGTCTTGCCAAACTTGACATGCTCCTTCCACAAAAATTTCCCGGACATTCCAAAATGATTGGCCCGAAACCGGACCCAGCCCAAGTGCAGGGCGTAAAAAGCAATACCAGTCGCGACAAGCTGAAGCAGGGGATGAATCCAGAGCATGGGGACTCCTTGGGATAATTGAAGAAAAAGGGCCTACACGCGCAGACCCGGCATAAACGGGGACATGACCGTTGACAAGACCGGAAACCACGCGGCCTAAAGATTGCGATAGATCTTGGTGCCGGGAGGAACGTCGTCCACCACCCAGACGTTACCTCCAATGACCGCTCCCGCGCCAATGGTGATCCGGCCGAGGATGGTCGCCCCGGAATAGATGGTGACGTTGTCCTCGACAATGGGATGTCGCGCGATACCCTTGACCAGCCGCCCGTCATCTTCCTTGGGGAAACTTTTCGCGCCCAGGGTCACGCCCTGGTAAAGACGGACATTCTTGCCAATGACGCAGGTTTCGCCAATGACCGTGCCCGTGCCGTGGTCGATAAAAAAGGACTCGCCAATGGTCGCCCCGGGATGGATGTCGATGCCCGTGGCCGAATGGGCCATTTCGGTGATGATGCGCGGGATGAGAGGCACGCCCAAGGCGTGCAGCTCATGGGCGAGGCGATAATTCGTCCCGGCCAGGATGGATGGATAGCAAAAAATGGTTTCCCCCGGATTTTTGGCCGCCGGATCGCCGGCAAAAGCGGCCTGAACATCCGTGGCCAGCAGATGCCGCACCCGTGGCAAGGTCCGCAAAAATTCGTTGGCCAGGCGCTCGGCCCGCTCCGTGCATTCCACGGAGCAGGACCGTGGATCCTTTTCGCAGGCGAAGCAAAACCCCCGCTCCACCTGTTGGGTGAGCTCCCGACGAACTTTTTCCAGTTTGGAACCCACAAAATAGGCCATGTTTTGCGGCGTGATGTATGTTTCCTTGAAAAATCCAGGGAAAAGAATGGATCGCAAGCGCTCCACGACCTCGGTCAGCATTTCCACCGACGGCATGGGGGATCCAAAGGACGGCTGGTGATACACGCCCATGTAGGACTCCGGGGCGCAGAGGCTTTCCACGACCTCGGTGATGACAGTGTCGGCCTTGAGATATTTGCCCATGCTCACTCCCGCGAGGCAAAAAGTTCGGTGGACAGGTATCGCTCGCCCGTGTCGCAAATCTGGGTCACGATGAGCTTGCCCGCCATTTCAGGCTCGCAGGCAAGCTGCCGTGCGGCCCAGACATTGGCTCCCGAGGAAATGCCGCACAATATCCCCTCCTCCCGGGCCAGGGCGCGGGCCGTGTTCATGGCGTCTTCGTTGGTGACCGGGATGATCCGGTCCAGAACCTTGCGATCCAACACGGTGGGAATAAAATTAGCTCCAATCCCTTGGATTTTATGCGGCCCAGCCGTGCCACCGCCAAGAAGCGGCGAGGCCGAGGGTTCAACGGCCACGGTCACAAGGCCTGGTTTGCGCCGCTTGAGGGCGCGACCAACGCCGGTAATCGTCCCTCCGGTGCCCACGCCCGCGACAAAGACATCGACCTGGCCATCGGTGTCCCGCCAGATCTCTTCGGCCGTGGTTCGTTCATGCATGGCCGGGTTGGCGGGGTTGACGAATTGTCCGGGCATGAAGCCGTTGTCCAGGGAGGCCAGGATTCGTTCCGCCTCGGCCACGGCACCAGCCATTCCCATGGCCGCCGGAGTCAACACCAGTTCCGCGCCCAGGGCGGCCAGGAGCATGCGCCGTTCCACGCTCATGGATTCGGGCATGGTCAAAATAAGATGATAGCCGCGCACGGCGCAGACAAAGGCCAAGCCCACGCCGGTGTTGCCGCTGGTTGGTTCCACAACCACCGTTCCGCGACTCAAGAGGCCAGCGCGCTCCGCCTCGTCGATCATGTTCAAGGCAATGCGGTCCTTGACGGATGCCAGTGGGTTGAAAAATTCGAGCTTAAGCACAATGTCGGCCACACAGCCCGGCGTTGAACGATTGAGGCGCACCATGGGGGTATTGCCAATCAATTCGGTCATGGATGACGCGATACGCATGTATCCTCCGGAAAAAATAACGACGAGCCCGGAAATGGCCCAGGATCACGTGGAAGTCCAGGCCAAAACGGCGCGCCCCCTCCCCTACCGCGAAGCTGGCCAACGCCGACTCGACGTTTCGCGCGACAATTCATCTCCATGAATTTTTGGGGCTATTCAAGATCCCGGGTGATGAAATCCAGGCTCATGACCGCGGTCTTGAGTTTGGCCGCCGGTGAAAACCTGACGCCACGCGCCGCGGGGATATCGAGTTCTTCGCCACTGCGTGGATGACGGCCCTTGCGCGGAGCCCGATCCACAACGGCCATGGTCCCGACCCCTGGTAACGAAATTTTGTCGCCACTACTCAGGGATTCGGTGATGCTGTCCACCAGGGCGGCCACGATGCGCTCGGCTTCGGCTTCGGAATAGCCCATTTCACTTCTCAATCGTTCCACCAGATCTGATGTGTTCATGCGGACCTCGACATGGTTCGGGCAGGGATTTTTGTGTCTCTCTTCATATAGACAAGACCCGGGCAGCGGTAAAGGACCGTGCATATCGACGGGCGTGTTTTCTCGAAACGGTCACGGGCCGCGTCCAATCACCTTCCGACGGTACTTTTTCCCCTGCTTGACTTCGCGTGTAAGCGGCAATAGAGCGTCATTCCGCGCCGCGCCCGTAGCTCAGTTGGATAGAGTGCCTGACTTCGAATCAGTCGGTCGCAAGTTCGAATCTTGCCGGGCGCACCAGAAAAAACCGGGATCCCCTTGTGGTGGATCCCTTTTTTGTTGTATGCACCCAGAAAACTAGGAACGCAGCACTTCCGATCTTCACCAAAAATGATCGTTGAAAGAGCTCGTGAATTGTGGAAAAAAAGATTGTCGATCAATTTGGACGCCAGCAACCTGTCCTCGCCTTTATCCACCCACTCCTTCGAACGGTGCACCTCATGGAACAGAACACACATCACGCCGCCAGAAAAAACACCAAAATTTCCTTTCGAACCGACGAGGCCACTTTCGCCAAGCTCAAGGCCATCTGCCGGACCGAAAACAAAACCGTTTCGTCCCTGATCGAGGGACTTCTCGCCGAGCATGTTCTGAACTGTGAAACGTCCCTCCCCATTCCCGACGAAAAACGTCAGGGGCCGCGTAAAAAATGCTCCATTCCCGTGGTCGTCTCCACCCAGACCCCCACGGGCCGAACTTATGGCACGGGAGTCATCGTCAGTATTTCCATCACCGCCATGCAGATCGTTTTGACCGAAGCGCTGGACGAGGCCATGCTCGGAAACGAATTCCACGCCTTGTTCAGCTTGCCCACCAAACCACTGCCGCTGCTTCTGCCCTGCCATATCGCGCGCACGGATTACCGTCATGGCGAATATGTTGCCATCGCCACGTTGCACAGCCCCGACGAAGAAGTGACGCACGCCATCGAGGCCTTTCTGGGCGCGGCGGGTCGTTTTGACCGCCAGTAAAAGAGGCCAGTCTATTTTTTATCAACTTCCATCGCGCTGGGAACATCATCATGGAGCATAAAGGCCTGCTGAAACGGCGCGTCCTGCGGGACGACGTCGCCGAATATCTCATGGAGACCATCCTCAAGGGCGATCTGGCTCCGGGAGACAAGATCGTCGAATCCAAGCTCGCCCGGGAACTCTCCATCAGCCAGGGCGCGGTACGCGAAGCCATCCGCGACCTCATTGCCCAGGGAGTCTTGGAAACCGAGCCCTACAAGGGCACCCGCATCCGGACATTAAGCAAGGAACAGTTGACCGATTATTACGAGGTGCGCACGGAAATCGAGGCATTGGCGGTGCGCTGGAGCATCGTCAAGCATCAATCCCGATTCCTGGACCTGGCGTTTCTCAAGAGCTGCGTCGAGAACATGGCCCTCTGCGTCGAAAAAAACGACACCAAAAACATGCGCAAGCACGACATGGCCTTCCATTTGACCATCATGAAGGGCGCGCACAGCGAGTCCCTGCTCAAGGCCTGGAACGCGCTGGGAAACTACTATTGGTCATACATCGCCGTGCACTATGACCACGCGGCGTCGTTGCTCCCGCAGCAGGTCGAAAAGCATCGGACCATGTACGAGGCCATTGCCGCCGCCGACGTGACCGCCTACACGCAGTGCGTGCGCGGCCATTACTTCGATGTCGACTCCTTGCTGCCAGGTCCACGCTCCGGCCTGAAATGAAATAGAACTTGCCAAGCGCGTCCATGTCGCATACTGAAGTTTCTTCATGCCGAGCCGAAGTGGTGGAATTGGTAGACACGCTAGGTTCAGGGTCTAGTGGGGGTTCCCCCATGGGAGTTCGAGTCTCCCCTTCGGCACCACGAACAGAAAAGAGGGTCTCAGCACGCCGCTGAGGCCCTCTTTTTCGTCCGTTTTATACCGGCGTGGGGTTCAGGACCACGCCATCACCCCGGGGAGGTCACATGCTCAACGAAAAGTTCTTGAACGAATTCGAGGAATACCTCACCTCCGGTCGTCTGGAGGAAGACTATGGCTATTCCGCCGAGGACCGCAAAATGGAAATCCTGGAATATCTGGAACGGTTCATGGACTTGGCCGAGGAAGTGGACAAGGTGGCCACCAAGCTCCTCATGCCGCACCTTTCAGAAGTCTTCCCGGACAAGCGACAATAACCAGAGATACCGTTTTTTTCCCGCCACCGCATATTCGCGCGTGGTTTCCAGAGCATAACCGTCAACCGTCCCGTCGGGGCGGGCGTCGTTGCTCATGATCAGAACCCGGCCACCCGGAGCCAGATAGCCGCTCACCTCGGTCAGCAATGCCCGCCAGGGTTTGAAGGCCCGGCTGACGATCAGGTCCGCCGCGCGTCGCGCCGGGGGCAGGTTCTCCATGCGGGCGCACAGCACCCTGGTCCGGGGCAATCCCATGGAAACCACGGCCTGCTCCATGAAAATGGCCCGCTTTTGCCTTGGCTCCACCAGGAAATACTCGCCTTCCCGCCAAAACACCCGCAGCGGGATTCCCGGCAATCCGGCGCCAGCGCCCAGATCCAACGTTTCACGCGGCGGTTCGAGATCGGCCAGCAGATCGGCCAGATGCCAGGAATCCTGGATCAGGGTTGTCAGCACGTCGGCCCAGGTTGACGGTCCGACGAGATTCATGCGCGCGTTCCATTTGACCAAAAGGCCCAGATACATGGTCAGCAGGTGGCATTCTTCGTCTCGCAAGGCACGGCCCAAGGCGCGGGCCAGATCGTTCACTTCGGATTCAATGGGAATGTGATTCATGCGGTTTTCCGGTATGCGGCGAAGGGGGATTTCACCCCTTTACCTGCATGGAGGCTACGGATACAAGCAGCGCAGCTCAAATGTTGGAGGTTTCATGCAAGGTATAAGCATCGTATTTCCCGGCCAGGGTTCCCAGGAACCCGGGATGGGTCGGGACGTGGCCGAGCAGTGGTCCGAGGCCATGGATCTGTGGAAAAAAGCGGAAGCCCTGAGCGGCCTGCCGCTGCGCGAAATATATTGGGACAGCGACGAGACGGCCATGGCCGTGACGCGGAATCTGCAACCCGCCCTGGCCGTTGTCAATATCGCCCTGTGGCGTTTCGTGGCGTCAAAAATCGAACCAGCGGCCGTGGCCGGGCACAGCCTGGGCGAATACGCGGCCCTGTGCGCGGTCTCGGTCCTGTCCGTGGACCAGATGCTGGAGCTGGTCTGCCTGCGTGGCAAGCTCATGGACGAGGCCACCAACCAGGACGGTCGCATGGCCGCCATCCTCAAGCTCGATCAAGCCAAGGTCGAAGGACTTGTCGCGGCGGCCGCCGTCCAGACCGGTCGGGAAATCCGCATCGCCAACTACAATACTCCGGCCCAATTCGTGATCAGCGGCCACGCCCAGGCCGTGGACGTCGTCTGCGCCAGCGCGGAGCCCCTCAAGGGCCGGGCCATGGTCCTGCCGGTCAGCAACGCCTTCCATTCCCCCTACATGGCCGAGGCCGGCGCGGAACTGGCCCGCTACATGGACAAACTGGACTGGCGCGACCCCAAAATCCCGATCTACCTCAACGTCACGGCCCACACCGAGACGACCGGCGCGGCCATCAAGGACATCATGAAGCGTCAGATGACCTCGTCCGTGCTCTGGACCCAGACCATCGAAAACCAGTACGCCAGCGGTCTGCGCACCTTCGCCGAGCTTGGCCCCAAGGGCGCCCTGTCGCGCATGGTCGGCCAGATATTGAAGGACAAGGACGGCGTGAAATCCGTATCCATTAGCACTCTCGAACACGCCGCCCAGGTGGAGGAACTCCTGTCATGAAAGCCAGAACCTATATCGCCGACAAACTGACCGCCCTCATGGCCGCGCGCGGTCTGGACCTGCCAGCCAAGACGACCATCGAAGCCCCGAAAAGCGAACAGCACGGGGACATGGCCACCAATATCGCCATGGTCATGCCCAAGGAAAAGGGCCAGAACCCGCGCGCCCTGGCCGAGGTCATCAAGGCTGAACTGGAAGCGGCCTGTCCGGAGCTGGAACGCATCGACATCGCCGGCCCGGGCTTCATCAATTTCACGTTCAAATCCGCGTTCTGGCAATCCGTGGCCCTGGACGCCCTGGCCCTGGGCGCCAATTTCGGCCGCGTGGACAT
>RZYB01000104.1 GCA_009930495.1 Deltaproteobacteria bacterium | reverse complement strand
TAAGAGTCAGATGCTCTACCAATTGAGCTAGTGGCCCGTGCAACGAAGAGTGCTTTTATGGGTTTCAACCAAAACCGTCAAGAAAAAAACGCGAAAACAAATTTTTGTCGCGCAGCCCAAAATCGCGCCCACCACCAGTCTTGATCCAAGGCCGCTCCATCAAACATCTCCAACTCCTCGCCCCTGAAGACCCCAAAAAAAACGGCACTGCCCAGGCACTATCCGAGCACGTAGAAACGCGGCAATCATGGATCAAAGAAGATATTTGACGCCTTCGCACTGGGCAAAAGCCCGGGTCAAGCCATCAAGCTGCTCCCGGCTGGTCATGTGGAGGCACAGGCTATAGGTTATGTATTTCCCATTCCGGGAGACATTGCTGGCCCGGGGCGTATGGCTGAATCCATGCTCGGCGACAACCCCACAAATGGCGTCGTAGGTCTCCGAGGAATGGGCGGCGATAATTTTATATTCCCACTGCAAGGGGAATTCGAGTTCCGGACGTTTCATGTGCGCTCCTTGTTGACGCGAAGATGATGGACAGTTAGTCCGATAAACCAGGATCCGTGGCGTCTTACATGGCCACGGATGCCCGCGTGGTCAAGGAGACAAAGGAGCCCTGGGTGGAATCAATCCGCGAATTATACCGTATCGGCATCGGCCCCTCCAGCAGTCATACCATGGCCCCCAGACGGGCCGCGGAAATATTTCGCGACCGTAACCCGCGCGCGGCCAGTTTCCAGGTCACGCTGTTTGACAGCCTCGCGGCCACTGGTCGCGGTCATCGCACGGACAAAGCCATCATTGCCGCCATGGCCCCCCTGCCCGTACGAATTGTCTGGGCCGCTGACCAGCGCTTGCCCGAGCACCCAAATGGCATGCGCCTCGTCGCCCTGGATGCCAACGATCTGGAAACCGACGCCTGGACTGTGTACAGCATTGGTGGCGGCGCACTCCAGGAAAGCAATGCTCCTCGCCAGCATGTCTCGCTGTATCCCTTGAGCACGCTAAGCGAAATCATGCGCTTCTGCACCAACGAGGGAATCACCTATTGGGAATACGTGACCCGGCACGAAGGCGACGACATCTGGGTATGCCTCGAAGACGTCTGGCGGACCATGCTGGAAAGCGTCGATCGCGGCTTGAACACCGAAGGCGTTCTCCCCGGTGGATTGGGGCTGGCCCGCAAAGCCTGTTCGTACCACCAAAAAGCGCTGATGGGGGGAACGGAACTACGCCAGATTGGACTTTTGGCGGCGTATGCCCTGGCCGTATCCGAGGAAAATGCCGCCGGGGGCATTGTCGTGACAGCGCCGACGTGCGGCTCCTGCGGAGTCGTCCCGGCAGTTCTCCGGTACATCGCCGAAACCACCAACGCACGTCCACGCGCGCTTTTGCAGGCCCTGGCCACGGCAGGACTCATCGGAAGCATCATCAAAACCAATGCCTCCATTTCAGGAGCCGAAGTCGGCTGCCAGGGCGAGGTTGGTTCGGCCTGTGCCATGGCCGCGGCAGCGGCCACGCAACTCATGGGCGGCAGTATCCGCCAGATTGAATACGCCGCTGAGATGGGCTTGGAACACCATCTGGGGCTAACCTGCGATCCGGTCGGAGGACTGGTGCAAATCCCGTGCATCGAGCGCAACGCGGTTGCCGCGGCCCGAGCCAGAAGCGTGGCCCTTATGGCGTTATTATCCGATGGCAGCCACTGCATTCCCTTTGACGAAGTGGTCCGAGTCATGAAAGAGACCGGACACGACCTCCCCAACCTGTACCGGGAAACATCGTACGGGGGGCTGGCCAAAGCTTACGGAGAACGAACGGACAAACGAGGATCTTTATGATTACAGACGACGATTTCGAGGATGGAACGACCAACACGGAGCATCCAGAACCATACAATCGGGGCAAGGAGCTAAAGCTCTTCACCATGTGCCTGAAAAAATTTGTTAAAAAAGTTTTTCACCATATGGTGGCGACCAAATTCCCGACCTGGGCCGACCTTGCGATTCACGAACAGGACGGCTTGGCGTATCCAATTTACAACTACATCATTGATGCTTCGGACGCCAAACTGCTCCACGCTTACGAAGGTCACGGTCTGGAAATTGAAAATGGCCAGCTCCTCTTGGCGGATCTCTCCGTATCCGCCATCCTGGAGGAAGAGGGAGCCATCGGACTGGAATTTTATCTTTACGAAACAACCTCCATCGTTCCTTATGTCTGCGATGATTTTGAGTCCGTGAAAAACGAACGCCCCGACATGGCCCACTTCCACAAAATCAACCACGCCGATTTTGAAGCGCTCTACGGCGAACTCAAAAATTCCAATATTTTTGAAGATATTTATTACGAACTCAATAAATCCATTCTTCTCATCGAGCTTTCCGAGAAAGAAGCTCTCGCCCAAGCCAAAAAAGACAGCCTGCGCATTATCTCGGGTATTTTTGCCAGAGCCAAATCCATTTCCAATCTCAACACCATCACCAATACAGATATCAAGGAATTCAAACTGGACTTCGAGATCGAAGACCGCCGCTTTTCCTTGGTCATTCTAAACGGTCACGACCTGGACAACCAGCCGGTCTATTCTTCGGTTCTAACCATGCCCGAGTACAAATCAGTTGCGCAATACGTCTCTCTGGACACGCTGTACGAAAAACTGATCAAAGTATTGCGGGCCAAAAACATTGGCGACCCTGAAGACATCCTGTTATCCGCGCTCAAACCCCACGACCGCGGCGCGACCACGTTGAGGGCCTAACCCGCGATCAACGCCACTAATCCAGGCCAGAGGGTTTGGATTCACGAAGTCGTAGGGGACGCGACTCCTATCAATCAAATAACCCAAGCTATCACGCCACCCCAGTCGTCATGACCACAAAAAAAGCCCCGCGATGCGGGGCTTTTTTACAACGAGGAACAAATCTCTCTCAACGCGGAGTGCGCTTAGTTAGCACTCGCCTTGAATTCGTCACGACGATTCTTGGACCAAGCAGCTTCATTGGCACCCTGAACAGCGGGATATTCCTCGCCGTAGGAAATGATCTGCAAACGAGAGGAATCAACGCCCATCAGGACGAGGAACTCATAGGCGGCACGCGCACGACGCTCGCCAAGAGCCATGTTGTATTCATTGGTTCCGCGTTCGTCGCAGTGTCCTTCGACGAGCAGGGTCAAGGCGGGGTTAGCCTTCAACAAGTCAGCCTTTTCCGTCAGAATCTGCCGAGACTCCTGGGTCAACTCGTTGGAATCAAAAGCAAAATAAATTTTGTCAGCACCAATTTTCTCGATCGCCTGACGCTGCAGTTCAGCAAGGCGCTGTGCTTCCAGCTGCTCGGCGGTCAAACCGGTCGAAGAGCTGTCAGTGGAACTGGCAGCAGTGGCGCCAGTCGGGGTGGAACTCACCTTCTTGGAGCAACCACCAGCAATGGCCAAACAAAACACCAATACCATCAAACCAAATACACCAAACTTCCTCATAACTTCCTCCGTTAGCAATAAAGTAACACGTCCTCTGCCACTATAATTTCCCCCAGGCTGGAGATGTTGCATCCCCCGACCCGGTTGGAATCAAAATTGGTTCGTCCCCGTGTTTGGTGGTCAAATAAACCCTTGATCCACCAGATCGCGTTGACGCGAAAGCGATAAAATACCCATCGGGAGACCATGTAGGGTCTTCATCACTCCCCGCTCCAAATGTCAACTGGCGTTCTTGCCCTGAAGCCAAATCAACCAAAAATAATTTATGCTGTCCGCCAACCATCTGCGCATACACCACCTGGGTGCCGTCGGGGCTGATGCTTGGACCCGTGTTGTACTTTCCGGACATGGATATCCGACGGACAGTGCCGCCCCCAAGATCTTTTAAAAAGACATGAGGATTTCCAAGGCGGCTTGAAACAAAAACCATCTTTTGGCCACTGCGGTCAAAATCCGGCCCAATGTCGATGCCCCAATTCCGCTCAAGCGGGCGGCCCACCGACAAATCGGGACGTAGTTCATAGATATCCGGATTGCCGCCCATGTCGAGGCTCATCGCGATGCTCCCCGAACGAGTAAACGCGGGCGCGATAAGCGTATTAGCCGGGAGACGTTTCTTTTGCAAGGCCCTGGTTTGCCTATTCCAGACACATAAGCTGTGAACCCTATTGTCAAGAAAAATAAATGCCAGTCTTTGACCATCGTGGGACCACGCGGGGCTCATGCAAATCCCGTCAAGGTTTGTAATTTTCTGCGCATTTATTCCTTGAGCCGTGCACATATAAATTTGCTTGCGCTTCCCCTCTTTCTTGACAAAAGCAATGTTAGAACGAAAAAAATCTCCCTGTCCTGTCAAAGCTTCCATCAAATCCGCGCAAAACCTTGCCGCTACTTCCGGAACTTGTTGTTGATTAGCAACACTATATCCTTTTCCAACCACGAGACGTCCAGTATAAACTTCATAAGCGCGCAGTTCTACTTCCCCGATACCTCCAGGCCGTGGAGACCAAGCGGCCGTGACCAGAATATCCGTCCGGGACAGCTGAAACTTATGAAAATCGATATTCTGGGCAACATAGCCACCAGCGGACGGGCCACCGATAATGTCCCGTCCCGTGAGCATGTTAAAAAAAGGAAGAAACGCGCAATTCGCATGAATGCGCTGGTTCAAGGCCACCGGTGCGTTTGCCGGGATAGCTCCCACCGGTCCGGCGCCATCCTTGGCCAACGGATCGGAAACAAACAAATTCACCCTGGACTGACCCGGGCCAAAGATATCGATACTCATCATGTTGGCGGCCCAAGCCGGACCAGATTGCACGGCCGTGATCATCAGGCAGAGAAAAAAAATCTTTTTCAAGCCGCACCCCTACTAATTTTCCGTATTGTAAAAAGTTATTTGGATATCCGACGACTTCAACCCCTCGGGCAATCGGGGTAGGCGTCTGGTATCTTCGATGGCCCGCATAACCGAGGCATCGAAATCGGCCCGGCCGGATCCATTTTTCAGATGCGCGGCCATGATTTCTCCATCGGGCCCCACGCGCAGCTCCACCGTGGAAGCGAGGACCACGCTGGACAGGCGGGGAAAGCGCCAATTTTGCCGAATAGCCTTGACAACCTGCGATGCATACCATTCTTCGAGGGTTCCCATTGATTGCCCCTCGCCCTCTCCATCACCGCTGGTGCCGTCACCGCTGGAACCGCGCCCGGAACCCTCGCGCAAATCGGCAAGAGCATCGGCCAAGGCATCCTTGGAACTTCCACCAGCGGCTCCCCTGGCGGAGCCATCGGAATCGCCCCCCTTGCCGCCCTTGACCTGCTTGCTGGCATCACCCAAGGCTTCGGCCAGAATATCATCCTTGCTCTGCTTCGCGTCGGATTTGCCCGAGGCCTTGCCTTTCGCCCCATTCTTGGAAGGCTCTTTCTTGGAATCGGCCTTGGCGCCCTCCTGCTTGACATCGTCTTTTTTGGCGATGTCATCCTTTGTGGGCTCTTCTTTCCTGGGCGCCTCTTTCTTGGGTTCTTCCTTCTTGGGCTCGTCCTTCTTGGACTCCTTCTTCGGTTCGTCCTTCTTGGAGGGCTCTTTCTTGGGTTCCGCTTTCTTTGGTTCTTCTTTTTTTGGTTCTTCCTTCTTCGATTCTTCCTTATGTGGCTCTTCAACGGTCGCGTTGACCGTTTCCCGAGGGATTGCTTTTTTCATGTCTTCCGCGGGGGCAGCCTTTGTCTCGGCTGCTGGAGCCGCTTTTTTAATCGGCTTTTTCTCCGCGGTGCTGGCTTCGGGCGCGGTTTTGGAAACAGCTTTTCGAGGAGCCATATCCTTGGCGGAAGCCATTTTCGGCGTGCCTTTAATTCCGGCCTTTCCCTTGTTGGCCGGCCCGACCAAGTCGACCTGGTACACTCGTTTGTCCAAATTGATTTTCATCTGGGTTCCAGTGGAGAGATAAGCCCCCCCGACAAGCACAAGAATGTGCAGGGCAAGGGAGAAAACCCAGCTCAGATGACGCAGCGAATACAACACGACAACGCCTTATTCTAGGGTTTCTCATCCTCTGGTTCGGCCACCACTCCAAGCTTCTGCACGCCAGCAGCCCGGACTTCAGCCATGACCTTGACCACCACGCCATAGGCAACGTCCTTGTCGGCCTGCAAATAGAGCAGTTTATCCTTCTGAAAATCCATTCTTTTCAAATTATTTCCCAAATCGTCGATGGTGACCTCGTACTTGTCGAGCTTGATCGTGCCATCCTTGAGCACGTGCAGCACGACAGTCTCGCTGTCCTCGGGCAAGGTCTCGACGGACTTGGTTTCCGGAAGATCGACCTCCACGCCCTGGGTCAACATTGGTGCCGTGACCATGAAGATGATAAGCAGCACGAGCATCACATCCACGAAGGGCGTGACATTGATCTCGGCTAAAAATCCTTTCCCCGAATTCATGTGCATGGTTTATTCGCTCCGCTTGCTCATCCAGGGCAGTTCAAGCTGGGCACGGTTCAAAAACTCGCTGGCAAAGCACTCCATTTCGGTCTGCACTCCGTTAAGCATGCCCATGAAGGAGTTGTAGGCAATGGCTGCGGGGATAGCCACGCCCAGGCCAATGGCCGTGGCCACGAGAGCCTCGGAAATTCCAGGCGCGACAGCCGCCAAGGCCGCGGTTTTCATCTGACCAATGGAATGGAAGGAATTCATGATACCCCAGACAGTTCCGAACAGACCGATGAATGGAGCCGAGCTGGCGCAGGTGGCCAAAAACGGCAAGGACTTGGACATGTCGCTCAAGGACTCGCTCACGCCCTGCTCCAGCACGCGGCGCAAGTTGTCGCCGGCCACGCGAAACTTGAGATTGGGATGGATAACGGACTGTTCCAGCCGCCGAAATTCCACCAGCCCGCGCTTGGCGATGGGGTACAGAGCGGAACTTCCCTGCTCGCGCAAGGATTGCACGCCGTCGGCCAAGTTGGTCGCATTCTGAAACAAAGCCCGCTCATGCGTCGCCCGACGTCTGGCAATATGAATTTGAAAAATCTTGAAAAAAATAATGGACCAGCTGATCAGGGACATAATGGCCAACATGCCCATGACGCCCTGCACCACGGGGGTGGCGTTGGCGACCATGTCCCAAAAACCAAGCTGGGGAGTCCCGGCCAACTGTGTTGCGGCTGCCAGTGCCCCCGGATCCATGCCCTGCGTGACGTTCACCGATTGAACAACTCCCATCTGCGGCACTGCTTCCATATAATTCACCCCGTTACGATAAAATTTGGGTCATAAATAAAAAAATCGGATTCACTTATAGCGAAAGCCCACGAGACACAAGAGCCCAGGCAGCCTCATTCGCGAATTGATATTCTTTTTCTGTCATTCCGGCTCCCAAGGCGATCTTTCGCCGTAATTCCGGATCAACCAGATCCCGAGGAGCGTGGGCGTCATTGTTGACCACGACACGCGCGCCATGTTCCCGAGCCAAATTCACGACATGTCCATTGGTATACCCGTGACCCGCTCGGGAGGTCACCTCCAGTAAAACTCCCCGGGAAGCGGCCAGGCTCGTTTCCTCGACGGTGATCAATCCGGGATGGGCGAGAATGTCCGCCCCGGCCTCGATGGCCGCCAAATTGGTACCACGGTCCACGGGCTCGACCAGGGTCTCGCCATGAACCACGACCAGATCCGCGCCAAGGGCTCGGGCCCGGGACACTTCCTGGGCAATGAGCGCTGGCGGAACGTGGGTCAATTCCACCCCGGCCAAGATATGCATGTCCATATACACCGAGTATTCACGCGCAGCGGCCACCAGACGGGGCAACACGAAATCAAGGTTGGAAATATCGGCGTGATCCGTGAAGGCGATGGCTCGATACCCAACCGCCTTGGCCCGCCGGGCCAATTCGGCCGGGATCAGTTCCCCGTCGCTGAATACGGTATGGGCATGCAGATCAATCACGGCTACATCTTGTACTTGATGTCATCCAGACTGTACTTGGAAAGGATCTCGGTCCATTTTTCGCTGTCTCCACCCTTGACCACCTCTTGAAAAACACCTTTTTGCAGAGTCTGGTTCAAGGCGATTACCTCTCGGGAAACCCGGATGGGCACCTCGGCCCGCAGGGCCAGGGCAATGGAATCCGAAGGTCGGCAGTCGATCCGCTTCTGGCCAGACTCGGTTCGGGCCACCAGTTCGGCATAATACGTACCCTCGTGGATCGAGACGATCTCGACGCATTCCAGCGAAGCCCCGAGTTTGTCCAAGATGGACAAAATCAAGTCATGAGTCATGGGCCGGGGCACGGCAACCTTATTTAACGCCATGGAAATGGACATGGCCTCCATGGCTCCAATCCAGATTGGAAAAATAACATCCTCTTCCTTGTCTTTCAGAATCAGAATCGGCATCTGGGAATCCTCGTCCAATGCCAACCCAAACACAACCATATCTACCACGGTTCACCTCGAATTTCGCCCAAAAGCGAATGTTTCTTGGATGCCATGATGGTCACGTGGACCATCTTGCCCGTCAACGCAGGCCCGGACCATGAAAAATTGACGATACGCCCGCCTTCGTCCCGACCTCGCCACGAGACAGCGCCACCGTCCTGCATCTTGCTCCGGCCCTCCACCAATACAGTGACTTCGGTGCCGACCACGGCGGCCAACTCTTCCTCGGTGATGCGGTTTTGCAAATCCTGCAAAACCCGCAACCGGCGCGATTTATCCTCTTCCGAAATTTTGGAGGGCATTCTTTCCGCCCGCACGCCTGGCCGATCAGAATACTTGAAGGAAAAACTGGACACAAAACGCACCTCGCGCATGAGCGAAAGGGTGTCCTCGAAATCCTGCTCTGTTTCGCCCGGAAACCCGACAATGATATCCGTGGTCAGGGCGATGCGCGGACACGCGGTCCGAAGGGCGTGGATAATATCCAAGTAGCGTTGGCGCGTGTACTTGCGACCCATGGTCCGGAGCACGGCATCGGACCCGGACTGAAAGGGCAGGTGAAGCTGCGGGCATAAATTGGGCAAATGCTCGAAGGCCGCCACCACCTCGGGCGCGATGTCCTTGGGATGGGAAGTCGTGAACTTGAGCCGATCCAGGCCGGGGATGCCCGCGACCCGCTCCAGCAGGCCGGCAAAGGATGTCCCGTCACCGTGGGTATCCTGGCCATAACTGTTCACATTCTGTCCCAACAGGGTCAACTCGCGCGCGCCACGACGAACCAGGGACTCGCACTCGGCCACCACGGCGTCGGATGCGCGGGATTTCTGACGCCCTCGCGTGTATGGCACGATGCAATACGCGCAAAAATTATCGCAACCCTGCATGATATTCACGAAGGCCTGGGCGCTCACCGTGCCCGTCTCAACCACTTCGCGCTCCGGGTAATGGCCCAAAAAATCAAGCAAACTGATCCGTTGCTCTGGATCCTCCACCAGACGGTCCAGGGCCTCGGGAACCATGGCGATGCCGTCGGTTCCAAAAACCAAACGCACAAACGGAAAACGACGCCAAAAATCCTCGCCAATCTGCTGGGCCACGCAGCCGCCGACGCCAACAAAGACAGAGGGGTCACGATCCACGTAGTCCTTCAGGCGGCCAAGCAGGGAATAGACCTTCTGTTCCGGCTTTTCCCGGACGCTACAGGTGGTGACCAGAAAAACCTGGGCTTCTTCTTCCCGGACCGAAATCCACCCCCGGGCCTCAAGCACTTGTCGCAGCCAATCGGAGTCGGCCACGTTCATTTGGCAACCAAAAGTCAAGATATGAAAACGCACGAAACACTACTTCCTTCATATTAATGTTGCGCTCTGCTTTGACCGATTTTTTTAAGCCGTCAACAGTTTTGATGAAGCCGCGTCAGGCCGCGCCCGTGGCCGTGTCAATCCAGCGCAAAAAA